>JAGWVZ010000119.1 GCA_018970625.1 Myxococcales bacterium
CCCGCCGTATGGGCGAAAGCGCGCGAGACGGCGGTCTGCAAGTAGTCCATCTGTCTGGAAAAATCACTGGACTCGGCCCACGGGGCAGGCTGATCGGTTACCGTGCTCGGCGAGAGCGTGGTCCTGCATCAACTCAAGGCCGCCTTCCCGCTCGATACGTTCGACCTCACCACCACCACCGCGGAGCAGGCCGATATTCGCGCGATGCTTGAGCTTCCGAACGGCGTCAAGCGGGAGCTAAGAGTAGAGGTCAAGCTCTACACCAATGCGGTGACAACGGAGCAGGTCGAGAAATTCCAGCGCGACCTCGCCAGCACCGGCGCAAAGTACGGGCTTTTTGTCTCGCTCACCTCCGACATCGCGAGAATGTCCGGGCCTTTTGTCATCGATCAACGCACCAACTATACCGCCATTTATGTGCCAAGCGCAGGCGTCGATGGGTGGGGCCTCATCCGTGGCCTGACGATGATTCGTGCGATCATGGCAGCGCAAGAGCAGTCGGGCTCGCGGCTGGTCTTTGATGCCTCTCGTCTGGAGCGGGCCTGGCAGCGCATTCACGAACAGATGCACAAGTTCGAAGGTCAGGCCAAGGCAATTGCCGAGGTTGCAGCCGGTCTCGCCAAGGCGCGAGAGTCACTCAATTCGGCCCTTGATGCGCAGATCCTCAAAGCCAAGGATACCGAGGCGAGTCTGCGCCGCGGCCTGGACGCGCTGCAGAATGCGCTCAAGGACGAGTTCGACGGCCTGCCCTCGCCAACCCCGCCGCAGCTGCCTCTGGTCATTGAGCCTGCCGAGCAAGCGGAGCGCTTTCAGGCCTTCATACAGGCCCATTCAAGGCTCGCAACGACCACTAGCCGCCTGATCGGCGAGTTTGAACTGCTCGGCCTGCGCTGCGTGTGGAATGCCGAGGGCTCGAATCAACTCTGGTCCGGCGACCGTTGTGTAGGCACCCTGAGCAGGAAGAACGCGTCGAGCATGAGCGTCCGAATCGACCCGGCCGGCCGGCCGGTCTCGTTCGTGCTCGGGCAGGTGTCGGTCAACAAGGAGAATCAGCTTGAGGTCGTCGTTCCCGGAAAGTTGGAGTCCGAGGAACCCATTACACTCGCGCTGGGGCTGCTCAAACAGGTGGTCTAGCGCCGGTGCAATAACCAACGCCGAGGGTTGTCGGCGATATAGGCACGCATGGCGGCCAGCTCGTCGTCGTTGCGAATGACCCGGTCATGGAACGAACGTTGCCACAGTTGCCCATGAAATGGTTGCCAGCCGTGGTGACGCACACCGTCGGCGTATTGGCGAGTGGTGAAGGTCTTCCACCGTTGAATCACAACCGACAACGGTAGCGACGTCGCCGGTTCATCCAGCCACAGAATGCCGTGCAGGTGATCCGGCATCATCATCGAGGTATCGACGCGTCAACCCGACGCATGAACCGGCATCGCCGACCATGCGTCAGCGACCATTTGCCCAGCGGGCAGAAGGGTGACAGCTCCTTCGTTGATCGTGGACAGCAACGGGAAACGGCCCTGTGTGCAGACCGTCACCAGGTACGCGCCCGGCGAGCCATAGTCATGGCCCTGCAGTCGGAGTTGTTTGCGGAGGTGTGGCGCGGTGGGGACGAGCGGGGGTTGGAGAGAGCGGTGGAGTTCGCGTTTCACGGCCCGGCGGTGAGATCGGAAAATATGGTTTCGTTATCGGATTGTGAAGCGGCTGTGGCCTATGGGCGGTCGTGGGTGGTGACGTGAACACAGGCGGATGTGGCGTATCGGTGGTCGACATAGGGGCGGGGAGTGCCGGGGTCGTTGTTAGCATTCCTGTATGATGTCAGTGGGTTGCGTTGTGTCGGTGGCCGACACGGTGGTCGGCCACGGGGTTTTTATCGGATTGTTTATTAGAAACAGATGGTTGCGGTTTTTCGGTCGCTGACATGGGGGCGGTGAGTGCGGGTCGTTCTCGACATTAGCTGTCCAGTGAGCCTGTGTCAGAATGACTGTGTGCGAAGTTGCAGCGGGGGATGCAAATTGGTATGACCAGTTCTTCCCCCCGTTCCCCGAAAGGTAGCTGTGACGCAAACAGACAACGGTTTCCTGATGCGGCGTGTGGCCGATGCCGTGGAAGCGGCGTCGGAGGTGATGTTTCCGGTGAATGATTTTGGGGCGCCCGACTGGAAGAGCACACAGATGGTGGAGCGCACGCTGGACTACATGAGTGAGCTGCCGCCGCAGACTCGGCAGCTGCTCATGCTCATGTTTCTGGCGATCGAGTTTGCTTCGCCGTTTCTGCTGGTGGGTCCGGGTCGTTTCTCGCGGCAGTCGTTCGCGCGTCGGGAACGCGCGATGCAACGCTGGCGCACGTCGTGGTTTGGGCCCTACCGCCTTCTGGCTGACGCCCTGAAAGCGCAGCTGTGCATGATGTTTCTGTCGCATCGCGCGGTGCAGATGCACATGCGTGTGTGGAAGGCCTGTGACCGCCCCGGCGATGTCATGCAGCTTCCGTATCGGCCCAACGCTTTTTCAGAGACCACGGCCAATGGCCTTCGGGAGGACATCGCATGATTCACCATCTGGAGAGCATTCGTCAGGGCTTTGACCTTTCGTGCGATGTGATCGTGGTGGGCTCGGGCGCCGGCGGTGCCGTCGCCGCCGCGAATTTTGCGGCCGCCGGGCTAAAGACGGTCGTGCTCGAGGCCGGCCCGCAGGTGCGCAATGAAGACATGACCCGCGATGCGCCGCGGTTTCTGGCTCGCTATTTCTGGGACGGCGGGCTTCGGCTCATGACCGGCTCATCGGCCATCCCCTGCATGCAGGGTCGCTGTCTGGGCGGCAGCACCGTGTCGAACTCGGCCATCATGTACAAGCTGCCCGACTGGGTACGTCAGGAATGGATCGACGACGATGGCCTGAAACACCTGTCCGACCCCGCGTTCGATCGCAGTTTTGAGCGCATCATGGCCGGCACACTCACCGCGCCAACACCCATGAATGCGCAGGGCCCACGCAACCTGATCATTCGGGATGCCCTGACCTCGATGGGCGTCAGCAATGGCCCACTGCCGCGTGCGGTAAAAGACTGTTCGGGCTGCGCCGACTGTATTGTGGGCTGCGCATGCGGCGCCAAGCAATCGGTGGACCGGTCGTATATTCCCATGGCCGTTCGGGATGGCGCCGAGGTCTATACGTGTGCCAATGTGGACCGCGTGTTGATGGAGGGGAGCAAGGCCGTTGGCGTGACAGGGCGCGTGATTGACCCGAAGACCTGGAAGGCGACGGGCAACTTTACCGTGCGCGCACCCCGCGTGGTGCTGGCAGCCGGCGCCACACACACACCCTGTTTGTTGCAAAAGAGTGGTATCACGCATCGTGGCATGGTTGGCGGCACCCTGTTTGCACACATCAGCGGCGGCGTGGTGGGCATTATGGACAAGCCCATGCACCCGTGGGTAGGCGCGGCGCAAGGCTGGGGCGCCATCAGCAAAGACATCAAGGGAATGAAGTTTGAGTCGCTGTGGGCCGACCCGAGCGTGATGCTGGTCAAGTGGGGCGGGTTTGGTCCGTCTTTCCTGCGAAAACTTCAGGAAGTTCCCTACTCGACGGTGGGCGCGATTGTGTATCGCGGCAAATGTACAGGGCGCGTGCGAGCCAAGCGCGACGGCCTGCCCAGTATCAAGCTGTGGATTCCACCTTCCGAAGCGCAGACGGTATTCCGCGGTATGAAGATCATGGCCGACGGATTATTACGAAATGGCGCGAAATATGTATTCGCCGGCAATATTCGGGGTATTCCCGAAGAGCTGCGGTCCGAAAAAGAAACGGAATTATTACTGTCGCCGAAATTACATGCAGGTAACTTACCGATGACCGGCAACCATATTTTCGGTTCGGTTCGTATGACAGGCGACGAGCGAACAGGGCCGATCGCACCGGATGGCAGCGTGCGCGGTGTCACCGGCATTCATGTGGTGGACGCCAGCATCTTCCCCAGCCCGAGCGCCGTCAACCCGCAGGCGACCATCATGGCGCTCAGCGACATGATCACCCGTCGCATGGCCGATATGGCCAACTGATGTTCGGCGGTCGCGGCGCTGCTTCGGGCCACCGATGATCCGAAGCCATGCGGGCAAGCCTGCACTACAGGGCGGAATGCTGACCGTTCGGCAGCGTGTGAGTCAGACGCCGGCGCCGCTCCGTCCGTCCAGCGGGAGCGTCAGGCCGGAGCGGTCGCATGGGACACACCGCCGCCCTGCCCATCGGCTGGTTCAGTGTTCCGCTTGGCTTGATCTGCGCAATGTTCTAGAGCCCCTCGCTCAGCAGGGCCGTGCTCTGTAGTTCGTACTTCGCACCGTGATGTATCGCATGTCGGAACGGGTCGCCGTGATTGGACTTGGTTATGTGGGACTGCCCGTGGCGTTGGCTTTTGCGCGAACGCACGCGGTAGCCGTGGGGTTCGACATTAACCCGGTGCGTGTGACCGAGTTGAACAACGCGTATGACCGGACGGGTGAGGTCTCGTCGGACGAGCTGAAAGCCAGCACGCTGCGCGTGACCGACGACCCCGCGGCGCTGCAGGGCACCACCTTCTTTGTGGTGACCGTGCCGACCCCGATCGACGAGCACAAACAGCCCGACCTGACGCCGGTGCGAAAGGCGTCCGAGACGGTGGCGCGAGCGCTGAGTCGTGGGGCGGTGGTGGTGTTTGAGAGCACGGTGTACCCCGGCGTCACCGAGGAATTTTGCGGACCGATTCTGGAGCGCCTCTCGGGGCTGCGCGCAGGCGTCGATTTTTTTCTGGGTTATTCGCCCGAACGCATCAACCCGGGTGACAAGGAGCATACGCTGGAGCGCATCACCAAGGTGGTGAGCGGACAGGACGCAGCGACGCTGGAGCGGGTGGCGAGCGCGTACGGAAGTTTTGTGGCGGCGGGGGTGCACCGGGCGCCGTCGATCAAGGTGGCCGAGGCCGCGAAGGTGATCGAGAACACGCAGCGCGACCTGAACATCGCGCTCATGAACGAGCTGGCGATTATCTTCGACCGCCTGGGATTGCGCACGTCGGACGTGCTGGCAGCCGCGGGAACCAAGTGGAATTTTCTGAAGTTCACGCCAGGCCTGGTGGGCGGTCATTGCATTGGGGTCGATCCGTATTACCTGACGGCGCGCGCCGAACAGGCCGGTTATTTTCCGCAGGTGATTCTGGCAGGGCGGCGAATCAATGACGGCATGGGCGTATTTATCGCTCAGAAGCTTGTGAAAATGCTTATTGGTTCGGATATTACCGTGAAAGGTGCAAAGGTTGGCGTTCTTGGGCTCACGTTCAAAGAGAACGTGCCCGATCTTCGCAACAGCCGCGTGCCCGATATCATCGGCGAGCTGCGGCAGTTCGGCATTGAGCCGCTGGTGCATGATGCGGTGGCAGACGGCGCCGAAGCGCACCATGAGTTTGGATTGACCCTGCATGCGATGGACGCTTTCCATCACCTCGATGCGCTCATTGTCGCGGTGTCGCATCGTGAATACCTGGCGCTTGGCACCAGCGCGCTTGCCCGCCTCATTCGGCCAGGCGGAGTGCTGGTGGACGTCAAATCCTGTCTTGTACCCGACCAGATGCCGCCTGACCGGCACTACTGGAGCCTCTAAACCCTCGGCGAAACCGTATGGCCAAGATTCTGGTGACCGGCGCAGCCGGCTTTATTGGATACCACCTGTCGGAGCGCCTGCTGCAGCGCGGCGACGAGGTGATCGGTGTCGATAACCTGAATGATTACTATGACGTGACGTTGAAACACGCGCGGCTGAACCGACTGCGTCGCCACTCCGGGTTTACGTTCCATCAGGTGGACATCGCCGACCGGGTAGCGATCCCGGCGCTGTTTGCGAGCGAGCGTCCACAGCGGGTGGTGAATCTGGCGGCGCAGGCCGGCGTTCGCTACTCGATTACGAACCCGCACGCGTATATCGACTCGAATATTCAGGGGTTTATCAATATTCTGGAAGGTTGTCGCCACCATGACGTAGCGCATCTGGTATATGCATCGTCGAGCTCGGTATACGGCTCGAACACGAATATGCCGTTCTCGATTCACGACAACGTGGACCACCCAATCAGCCTGTATGCTGCGACCAAGAAGGCCAATGAGCTGATGGCGCACACGTATAGCCATCTGTATCGCCTGCCGACGACGGGCCTGCGGTTCTTTACCGTATATGGCCCGTGGGGACGTCCGGACATGGCGCTGTTCCTGTTTACGAAGGCGATCTTGTCAGGGCAGCCCATCCAGGTGTTTAATTACGGGAAAATGCGTCGCGATTTCACGTACATCGACGATATCGTGGAAGGCATTATCCGGGTGCTGGATCGCACGGCTTCACCCAACCCGGCGTGGACAGGCGCCGAGCCGGACCCGGGAACGTCGTCGGCGCCGTTCCGCGTGTACAACATCGGCAACCACACGCCGGTGGAGCTGCTGGACATGATTGGTATTGTCGAGAAGTGCCTTGGCCGCGAGGCGGTGAAAGAGATGTTGCCGATGCAGCCCGGAGACGTGCCGGCCACCTGCGCCGACATCGAGGACCTTGAGGCGGACACCGGGTTTACGCCAGCGACGCCGATCGCAGTCGGTATTGAGCGGTTTATTGCGTGGTACCGAGAGTATTTCGGAGACAGGGCATGAACTGGCAGGGCGTTGCGACGGCGTGGCGAGGCGGCTGGATTCGGGCGTTGTTGCGCGACCTGTTCAAGCGATTGCTCGACATCGCGGCATCGTCATGCGCTCTGATCGTGCTCTCGCCCGTTCTGGTGCTGATCGTGGTGGCCGAGCTGTGGTTTCATGGCTGGCCGCCGGTGTTCACGCAGATTCGGCCGGGTCAGCATGGCAAACCGTTTCGCCTGATCAAGTTTCGCTCGATGACCAATGAACGGGGACCGGACGGAGAGCTGCTGCCCGATGCGGAGCGCCTGACGGCGTTCGGTCGCAAACTGCGGTCCACGAGTCTGGATGAGCTGCCCGAGTTCTGGAATGTGCTGCGCGGCCAGATGACGCTTGTGGGTCCACGTCCGCTGCTGATGCGCTATCTGAGCCGGTACACGCCGGAGCAGGCGAAGCGCAACGACGTACGCCCGGGGCTAACGGGCTGGACGGCGGTGAATGGCCGAAACACAGCGTGCTGGGAAGACCGGTTTGCCATGGATAGCTGGTACGTCGAGAACAGGACCACTCGGCTGGACCTGTTGATTCTGCTGAAGACTGTTCGTACGATACTGATTCGCGAAGGCGTTTCGCACGCTGGACACGAGACCATGCCAGAGTTCATGGGCAGTGCTGGAAGGTGACTCCGCCCTGCCCCGTAACGCGACACAGAGCCGTCTGCTGCACCTGAAGGCAACCGCCGGAGTCCCATGAACACGAGCTCGTCATATCGCGCGCTGGCCATTGCAGGTGGGACGCCCGTCCGTCAGGGTCCCATCGCCCCCTGGCCGTATTTCGAGGCCGATGAGATTGAAGCAGCGACCGAGGTGCTGCGTTCGGGCAAAGTGAACTACTGGACCGGGACGGAGTGCCGTAGTTTTGAGAAGGAGTATGCCACGTACCTGGGCGTGCCGCACACGATTGCGCTTACGAATGGGACTGTTTCGCTGGAGTTAATGCTTCGGGTGTGGGGAATTGGGCCTGGTGACGAGGTCATTACTACTCCGCGGACCTTTGTAGGCACCGCCGCAGCGATCGTGTCCGTGGGCGCCACGCCGGTGTTTGCGGATGTGGATCGTGACAGCCAGCTGATTACGCCGGCGGGTATCGAGGCCGTGTTGACGCCCAGAACACGGGCGATTCTGCCGGTGCATCTGGCGGGCTGGGTGGCCGATATGGACGGCATTATGGCTCTGGCCGAGCGGCACGGGCTGTATGTGCTCGAGGATTGTGCGCAGAGCCATGGCGCGACTTGGCGTGGGCAGCATGCGGGTACCATTGGTCACGCTGGGTCGTGGTCGTTTTGTCAGGACAAGATTCTGACGACAGGCGGTGAAGGTGGTCTGGTGTCGATGCGCGACGAGGCGTGGTTTCGAGCGGCGTGGGCGTACAAGGACCATGGCAAGTCTTGGGAAGCGGTGTACGAACGACAGCATGCGCCGGGCTTTCGCTGGCTGGTGGAGAGCTTTGGGACGAACTGGCGCATGACGGAGTTTCAGGGCGCGATTGGGCGCCGAATTTTGTCGAAGCTGGATGACTGGGTTGCACGCCGCCGCACGCATGCGGAGTACCTCCACGCGCAGCTGAAAGATGTTCAGGGGCTACGCATTCCCATGCCGCCGGCGCATGTTGGGCATGCGTGGTACAAGTTCTATGCTTTTGTGGAACCCGAGCTGCTGGCGACTGGCTGGACGCGCGACCGAATCGCCGAGGCTGTGGCCGCTGAAGGTGTGCCGTGCTTTTCGGGGAGCTGCAGCGAGATCTATCTGGAGAAGGCGTTCCCGGAGTCGATGCGCCCGGCCGAACGTCTGCCGGTCGCGCGCGAGCTGGGCGACACGTCGCTGATGCTGCTGGTTCACCCGACGTTGAGCCTGGCAGACATGGCGCAGTTTGCCGAGGCAGTGGCGAAGGTCATGCGGGTGGCGGTGGACTGATCGGGCTGGCGCGGGTTGACGGCCACGCAGCGATGGCTGGACGGCAAGCAGGCGGCGGCATTGTAAGCCGCCTGACTCATGTATTCCGTGAACCACAGACAGATGCAAAGTGCGCAAGCAACGGGGCTTGTCGCAGGTACCTGTAAACATTTACAAGTTTCTTGTCGATGCGAACACGTACGTCTTAATGACATCATGTGTCCCGTTGATATGCGCATGTGTGTCTTTGCGAAAAAGATGGTCAGCTCAGTGAAAGTCGAGCCTGGCTACTCGCTTTTCATTGTGATACGTGCATGCATGTATTTATATCGTGTTGTTCGCAAAGTTCAGGAGCTCACTGAGGGCGATTCACCATCCCGTCCCGGCGCTCTAACGCATTGACG
>JAGWVZ010000120.1 GCA_018970625.1 Myxococcales bacterium
GCTCCGGGAGCACCCAGCCACTCTCCGTACACGATCGGATGCTTCGGAGTCGCGTACACCTTTGCGGTGAGACCAGCGTCCCGCAGCTTGCCACACACAAACTCAGCGCAGGCGGCGACATCCGCCTTGAACGCGTCATTGGTAGACACGCTCGGGATGCGCAGCAGCGCCTTCAACTCCTCAAGATGGGCAGCCTGAGACTCCAGAAGATAGGTATCGAGCGACATGATTCACCTGCGGCAGAGAAGGGACAACTGCCGCTAATGGGCGCTCCCGAGGGTGTCAAGCCGCCCTGTCTCCCGGAATTTCGTGGTCCCGGGCCATGTGCAGGGCGGCGGTACGCCCAGACATCCTCCTGCCATTCGTCGTTCCGGTACGCTGACCTGCGCTCCCTGACCCGCGCCTCATCGTGCCTTTCGCCGCGGATGCCGTAGCACGCGCGCTGTTCCTGCCGCGCACGTCCTGAACCTGCCCCGGAACGCTCGCGCTGTGATGCGATGGAGCCGGTTACGGCAATCGCGCTTCGCCTTCGGCGTTGTTCGTGAAGCTGACGCCTGCACTTTCCAGCCCGGGTCCGTCCACGATCACTCCGCCAGTTTCGGCATTCACCAGCGTCGCCTCGTCCTCGGCGAAGATCCCCCAGCGCAAACTGTTCTGCAGCTGCACCTGGCTCAGCTGCACGGCTGCGTTTGCGCGCACGTACAGGTTTGCTTCTCCGGACGTTCCTGAAAAACGTGTCCCGCCCGCGCCGTCGATCACGACGTTCGACAGTCGGTTCACCGAGCTGCGACTGCCTACGATGACGCCGCTCCAGTAGCCCGAAATCGGGTCTTCGCCGCGCATCACAATGGCCGACCGTGCTCCGGTAGAGTCCGCCACAATGGCGCCATCAGCCACTTCCAGGCCGCTATCGGCAGCAAAGACCAGCTCGTTTTCGGGGGCGATGGTCAGCAGGCCATTCTCGCCAATCAGCACAGCCCCCTGCACCCGGAGTGGCAATTCAAGCGTGGGCCACACCACTTCGGTCGTAATAGTCCCGCCTCGAACGTCCACAAAGGGTGTGGGTGGCACTCCAGCAGGCGTTCGGAGCTCCTGTTCGTCTGTCACAGCAGCCAGCAGGGCAGCTGCGATGCTCAAAGGCGCCAGTCCATTCAGCTCAAACGTATTTCGTGAAAAACCGTCCAGCAGAGCACCCTCCTCCACATAGACACCGTGGGTCAGGCTCTGGCGAAAAAGACTGTCTTCGACCGAGATTCGAGCGCCGGCGCGAATATACAGATTGGCTTCGGCGGACGTTCCCGAAAAGCGTGTTCCACCGCCGCCGGTAATAGAGGCGTGGCGAACCAGATTGCCCGAGCTGTTACCACCGTAAATAACACCCGACCAGGAACCTGCGGCGCTGTCCGTTCCATAGAAAGACACGGGCGCATCGGGCGTTCCCGCGATCGCGAGCTGACCAATACTCTCGAGTCCGGCATCCGTGTCGAAACTGAACTTCGCGCCTCCGTCAATTTCAATATCCGTATTTTCACCCAGATAAATGGCATCCATGACCCGATAGGGAACATCGAGCGCCGACCATTTGCCGGTCAGGTCATTCACGATGGCGCCCTTCACCACCACCTCGTTTCCTCCATTGGGAGACTCAATGCTCGAAAATGTGTTCGTTGCCGACAGCTGGTGCAGATTGGCGGCCGATATCAGCATCGACGAGCCCGTACTTCCGGCAATTTCGCAATTCTGAATTTCTTCCAGCTGGGCGCCTTCCTCGACAACCATCCCGTATGCGCCACTCTCCAGAAGTGCCACATGGTCCATCGAAAGGCGCCCCGAGCTACGAACATACACATTTCCTTCGCCGACGGTTCCCGAGAATCGTTGACCGCCGCCATACCAGATCTCCACATAACGCAGGGTACTGGGCACATTGCTGCCGAAGATAAGGCCGGACCACGCACCATCGACCGCTGTTTCGCCACGGAAAATGATGGGTGCAGACTCGCTTCCTTCGGCTACGATCGCCCCGGATTCATTCACCTCAAGGCCCGCGTCGGCGCCAAAAACCAGCTCAGCGCCGGGCTCGATGGTCAACGTCGCCCGTACCTGTAGGTACCGGTTAATCTGCGTGCATTCACCCGCCGCAATCGTGAGCGGTGCGTCCACGTCGGTGTCCAGCAGCAGCCCGCGGCATGGGCCCGTGCCTCCGTCACGCCCTTCGCTGCTTCCATCGCCACCGCCACCGCTGTCGGCCGCCGCCGAACCACCGTCCACGTCATCCTCCGAAGCGCTGTCCGAGTCGATATAGAGACAACCGCTCACCACGGCGGAGAGAAGCATCGAAACGAAGATTCCCGAAGGAAAACCAGATGAAGAAAGAGTACAGCGTTGAGACATCCCTGAACCTCCAGTAATCTCGAATAAATGCAGAAAAACAGGCAGCCCGAAACTGCGCTGGTCATAACGCAAAAGCGTTTGTCGACGCCAGCCGATGTTTATTCGCCGCCCTGAAAAGTGAACCCCAGAGTGACAGCCAAAGCCTGCGTCAGAGCGACTCCGTGCAACGAGCGTCCGTGGGTGCGCGTTCACACAGGGCCGCCATTCGCTCGCGACGTACGGTGAGGGGCTGCAACAGGCCGGTCAGCGTCAGGATACCGTCGATCTCCGCTCGCCCGTTCAGTTCAACATCACTGTGGCCTGGTAAACGAAATCGCAACGAAACCTCACCGGGGCGCATCCAGCGCTGCACGGGGGTACGACCCAGATAGAATTCCTGACCCTGACGTACCACGTACACCTGCGCTTCGTCCGGCATGGATTCCACCCGGACCCGCGCCCACTCCAGATTCAGGATCGCCTCAAGACGTTCCAGCGTCGCTTCCACTTCGGCGCGATTGGGTGCGTCGGGTAATAACTCCAGATAGCCCTCATAGTAGGAGCGCGCGCGTGGAATCTCGTCCATGGCTTCGTACAGGGCTCCCAGATTGAAGGCGAAACCCGGGTCGCGGCTCAGGTCAAATGCCTGTTCAAAGAGCCCAATGGCGCGGCCTGGTTCGCCCGCGTTGTACGCGTCGCGCGCCTCGGTCGCCAGCTCAACCGCCCGCCGCGCATCTTCAGCGCTGATCTCCCCAAACAGGCCTTCGAGCGGATCATCCATGGGGGCGTCCACAGCCGTCACGTTGTCCTGTGCGGCCGCCAGAGGAGCAATACCCAGAAGGAACGGGAACATACGGACAGCAATACGCATGGTCATGATACCACCCGGGACACGGGAAACGGCGAATCGTGCTGGACCAGAGACCGCTATGTTAACGGCATCCGCCTAGGGCGTACAACGATTCAGCGCGTTCACCGCGAGAATCGCGATGGCCTGCTGCCCAACACCGGCGGTACGCAGCTCTTCGGCCAGCTCGACCACAACGCTCGCATCTGGACCGCCCTGCGCCACCCACAACCGGGCTGCCGCATCGCGCATCGCAACCGGATCCATGGCCTGCATGGGCCTGGGAGACAGGATCAGCTCGCGCAGGCGAGCGTCACTCACCGGCTCGCGCAGGCGCTCAGCCAGTTGCAGAAGGTTCGTCAGGACGCTGTTCTCTTCGCTGTTGAGCGTGTTTGCGAGGAGCGCACGCAGCGCGTCCTGTTGCCCATGCGCGGCCAGCCACACAGCGGCCTGCGGTGAAAGCGAAGGGTTCCCGGGAACCAGCCGCCCCGCTGCCTCGGCGGCGGCCTCGCCACTACGGGCTGCCAGCTCGGCCCAGATCGGCCGGACGCCCTGGACATCGGGGTGCGACCAGACCGCAGTGGCATCGGCCGGCGTCCGGTTCAGGCGTACCTGTACAGCGTCCAGAAGCTGAAAAAGCGGCAGTGACGACGCATGGACCGCCGCGACCACTCCGTTCACGTCCGGCGCGTCCAGAATGGCCACCGTCTGACGCCACGCATCGTCGGCCTGCCAGTGGGCATCGACGGCGGCCGTGTTGCCGCCCAACGCGCGAAAGGCCAGCGCGGCCTGTCGTGAACGGTCGCTCATGCCCGAGGTCGCGATCTGCTCCAGACGTGTCAGCAGCGCGGGCGAGGCACCGACATCGCCGGGAAGCGACGCCATGGCCAGACCGAGGACGGCGGCCACGGTATCGTTCGTGTCGCTGACGGCGGTAGTGGTGAGTGTCTCAACGTGGTCAGTCAGATACATCCCGGCCGACTGCAACCATCGCGCAGCGATCTCGCGATGCAGCCCGCTGACGGTCGCATCACCGACCAGACGAACGACGACCGGCACCATCGGTCGCGGATCGGCCTGTGGCGCAAGCGCCGCCAGTGACTCACCGACCACGGACATGGGCATGGTGGGGTCCTGTGTCGCCACCAGCCATCCTTCGGGCAGAGCCAGCGACGTGCGGGCAGCCTCCTCGGCCAGAAGCAGGCGCGCGATCACAGCGGTCGTCAAATCGGTCGACGTGACGTGTTCGTTGAGCAGCGTCGGATAAATCGGGAGCAGCTCACGCGCGAGCACCCGGCAGCTCTCGAAGGCCAGCGATGTGCACACACCCGGCGCAACAAAAAGTACTTCTCGCGCCGCGGCTGGGTACGACGCCGCTCGAAACACGGCATCGGTCGCCAGTGGCGCTGACTCACCGCCAGCGCGAATCACGGTCATGAGGGTCTGAAGACCCGCTTCGCCAACGCGCGCCAGCTCGCCGGCAGCGACCCGACGACGCATCTCGTCGACACCCGGTGCTGACAGGTCTTCGCGCGCACGCTCCAGGAGCCTGTCGGGTGAAATTTGACGCAGCGTCCGGTACGAAGCGGCCACAAGCGAGGCGTCCGCCCCCGTCAGGCCCTGGAGTACGAGGTCGGTCAATGGCTCGGCCGCCGTACCTGCTTCTGCAATCTCTTCAAGGAGTTGCACGCGACCCTGGCCGGTTGCGGTCATCAGTCGTGTCTGTAGCGACTGCAGCTCCTCCGAGGACGCAATGCCCTGCAGCGGGTCCACCGCGCCACGCACCATCTGACTCAGCCGCGAACACGCGTTGACAACGGGTGGCAGGGCGGTAGGCGAATCCGGCGCTTGCGTACTGCCCGACCCGGGCTCAGAACCCACAGCCGTCGCCGGGACGCTCGCACCACTGCCGGGCGATGACGTTTCACCGGGCCCAGTCTGAGTCGCCGCATCGGGCTCACAAGCGCCCATGGAGGCTACCACAGCCACCGCAACAGCAGTCTTCATCCATTGAACAAGCATCGGTACCATCGTGTTGGGCGTTCGGAACAACGAGTAGGGGGCCATGACCACGCCGGGCTGACTAATCGTGTTCCTGTCCAGCGCAATCGGTATGTGTGACCCGGTTATGCGGGTTGTCGCCACTGTTGCCAGACGTGGCGCACGCGCAGAACGCCAGACCAGAGCTGCCTGGAGAGACCCGAGCTGGCCAGCGGAATCCGGTGTTTGCCCCGGCGAGCCTGGTCAACAATGCCAAGTATCTGGGAGCGTGTCATGGCAGGATCAGCAGCAGGGCAGGCATCGCCGCGCAGAATTACCAGCGTGTCGGAATGCGAGACGACCCGGTGAATCATGAACTGCCCCATTCCCGAGACGGCCAGTACGATCACACCCGGCTGTAACGCAGAGCATCGATCCGGGGTGACACGTACCCGATCCCCACTGCGTAAGAGGGGGGACATGCTGGCGCCCTGTACCTCGACCCACGCAGTCTCTCCCCGTGTCAGTCGCAGCAGAGGGGACTCGGTTGTGGGCCGGTCAGGTTCACTCATGCGCCGGTGTGCGAGGCAGCGACTGCTGCTTGCGCGGCCGGAGTGGTGCCCTGATTGCCATCGGCGGCTTCAGCTGCGCCTGCGGTCACGGCGTGGGCGTCCATCCACGCCAGCGTATTGCTGATGGTTTCGCGGCACTTGGACGGTGCCGTCCCGGTGGGTGAGCCCGTTTCGCGCAAGGACCTGGCCGGGCAAAGTCCGCAATGGCCATGGTTGGAGCAATCCACACAACCCGAGAAACTGCCGCGACGAATGGTGCGGGCGTGCACAAATACGGGCGCCGTTAACCATAATTCCGAGAATTTATTTTCTCGAATATTACCAGCCGATTCTGTCCAGTCCAGACAGGGCTGTACGGTGCCATCGGGAGAGATATAGCACGAGGCATTTCCCGCCATGCAGGTGTAGTCATCGGCCGAAAACGCTGCGAGTGATTCGCGGTTCACAAGCGCAGGGTAGATGCAGCCCAGAACGCCGACCTTCTGCTCCGGGCCCAGATTCAACTCCATGAGCGAATCCGATCCGGTATTGTCTCCCTTGATATCGACACTGAACTCGACGCCTACTCCGAGCTCCTGTGCCAGCGCCTTCATGGAATCCACCACGTCCGGGTTCGTCTTCATGACCACGCATTTGAGCACCGTGGGCACGCCGCGCGCCGCCAGGTGACGTGCGGCCTGCGTGGTGCGTTCCCAGGAGCCGGGAACCTTCGTAATGTGGTCGTGGATGCCGGCGTCGGCTGCATAGAGTGACATGGCGACGCAGGCGATTTTCAGGGCGGCCAGCTCGTCTGCCAGCGCTTCGTCAATGTGACCACCATGTGTAATGAGACGCACCTCGAAGCGCCGCTGCCGCGCTGCGCGAATAATTTCCAGCCCGTCCGGTCGATGAAATATCTCGCCGCCTGAGATGAGCATGTGCAGAGTGCCGAGTTCCCTGAGCTCGTCGAACAGCGCTTCGTATTCTTCCAGGGTTAGTTCCTGTCTCTTTCGGTCTTCCAGATAGCAGTGCACACACGCCAGATCGCAACGCCAGGTCACATCAATGTGCACGCCGAGCGGCACCACATGCTGGCGGGCACGCGTGACCAGGTAATGTTGAGCGCCACTTATCGGAGTGAAGGCTTCCATGGCGTTTGATCGTGGTGGGCTGAGAATGGGACCGACGCAAGTGTGACTAGGCAAGCTGCCGCCCTTTTTCAAGGGGGGCAGGGCAGACAGCGACCGGTGTGGTCCGTTTTCCTGCGGCTATGCGCAGGGGCGTGCGGCTGTGACGAGCGCAGGGGCGCCGCCGACGGGTGACGTCAGACGGTTCTCAGATCGAATACTTCCACATCGACACCCGGTGACCAGTGCGCGAACGCAGGAAGTCCGGTGGTCGCAGGCAGACCTGCCGCCCTGCAAAGTGACTCGTTGACCTGCAGCACAGCCGCGGTGTGAACGGGATAGGGCGTGTGATAAACCTGACCTCGCACGATGGAATTTCCGCGGCGTGTGAAGAGCAGATAGCGCTCGAAAAGAAAGAACTCCAGACTTTCGGGGGCGAGGGGCTGAGGGAGTGCGGCGCCGGGCTGCCAACAAACGTGGAGAGACGCATCGTTCAGTTTTCGATTCACGCGATAATGAATCTTCTGTTCGGGCATCGTCTCTGACATTTCCGAATAATAATAGGGCAGCGACCAGCCCACACGCGCGGCCATAACCGCTGCAAGACTGGATGCATCCAGCGAAAAGAAATAGACGCCAGGCTCTCCATTTTTCACAACATAAACGCGTAGATTACATTCCAGAAAATGAAATGCGAAGGGTTTGGGCAACCACCATGGGGCAATATTGTGCATGGTAAATGGCACAATTCCCACCCATGCAACTCCGTCATACAGGTCGAGGTCGAGAGCTGCTGGTACAAGTGCACGAAGTGCGTCGGCGTCGACCGGCCAGTGCATAAACAGCAGGTTTCGCCACTCCTGCGTACCCGCCGATTTTCCTTGCGGGCGTCGGGTGGGCGCAACTCGGTCAATCGTCACAGTGTTCATGCGACCACCTTCTTCCGGAACTGTCACAAGCCTGCCGAACCGTCCTTATCAACCGAGTCGTCGATGGCGAGCGTTGGATTTACAGGCGGCACATAATCCGGCGGCGCCAGCTCAGCAGGGAGCGGTGCGATCGCGCAGGACGCGCTGGCGGCATGAATTCGCGTGTAACGCTCCTGCAGATCCCGAATGTAGGTCTGTAACTCACTCACGTGATGCGCTTCCAGCGCAGGGTCTGCCGCCATCTCTGCGAGTGTCCGAAGTTGCCCCAGCGACTGACGAGTCGCAGACTCCGCATGTGAGCAGGGAGACAGCGCGCTCTGTTGGGCGGATAGCGCCCTCAACTCGAGCAATGACAGGTGAATGCGCAGCGAGTCGGTGTCCACGCGGGTGGTGGCCATCAGCGTGCCATCGCTGACGCCAATGAATGCACTCCGGCAAGGCTCCGCCTGCTCTTCCAGCTCGGTGATGGCATCGCCAAGCGAGACACCATGCGCGGCCATGTAGGGGGAATACCGGGTGGTCAATACGCGGCAATCCGTGAGCAGAGATCGCGGTGGAATCGCGTTCGGCGAGACAGACCCGTCGGCATCTGGCGTTGTGGGGAGTCCGGCATCGTTCGGCGCAACGGCAGGCGGCGGTGTTTGCGTGGGCGTCGCGGTCGCCTGTGTGACCTCGACCGGGTCAGCAGGCTGCGCGGGGCTGTCAGGCGATTCGCCATTGCTGCTGATCGCTACGCCGATCCCGGCAAGCACGGCCAGCGCCAGCGTAACGATGACCCCATTGATAATCAGGGTGGGTGTTCGGCTGGGGGGCGGCGCGGGTACGGCGGTCCGAACAGTCCGGGTCTGTGTCGACGGATTCGCCTGCGTCGATGTTTGTGTGCGACCCGCTACGGCCTGAGCTGACTGAGAAGGCGAGTAGGGTCTGCCCTCTGCCGAAGGTGCCGCCAGCGGATCGCCAGGGAGGGTCACACGAGGATGACCGGCCGTTGCGCTGGCGCCCTGAAATGAACCGGTACCCGATGAGCCCGTCCGAGGGTCCGAGAGGGCGGGCGAGGCTTCCTTCGTCGCGGGCACC
>JAGWVZ010000121.1 GCA_018970625.1 Myxococcales bacterium
GCAGCAGGCATGGGCGCAGCAGGCATGGGCGCAGCAGCAGGCATGGGCGCAGCAGGCATGGGCGCAGCTGTCGGCGCTGGCGCAGGTGCCGGCATCGGGGAAGGCTCTCGTGATGCTGGAGTTGCGGCGGCCCAGCCAGAATCTCCCGGCGCTGCGACCGAGGCAGGGTCCATGCGTCCAGCTCCGGCTCGGCCGGCCTGATCCAATGGCTCCTGCTGTGGGCTGTCGAGTCCGCCGAGACCCTGACCTGAGGAGACGCCCCGTCGGCTGAGGGTGTCTTCTGCGTCACCGGCGCGCGTCTCGTTGGTGGCTCCCCCGGCAGCGCGCTGACGCAGCTCGGCTGGCGGTGGACTGACGTTGTCCATGAACCGCTGCTCGTCGCGCAACGTACTGGTCTCCTCCGCTTCTTCTTCCATCAACCCGGCGAGCTGGTCGACCTGCTCCACGGCAGCACCCTCCACGGACAGTGCCTGTACCGCCTCCGCATTCGACAACCGCTGTGGGTTGACCTGCTCAGGCCCGGGCTCGTTCGGAACGGGTGCAGGTGCGGTCGCCTGGCTGTCGAGCGCGGTCTCGTCCATGGGCGAAACATCCAGCGAGGGTGCCTGTGCGGACCCGAAGATGCGCAAACCAATCATGACGGCGGCGGCGGCAGCTCCCAGCGAGAGCCCCGGGATCAACCAGCCCGCGTACCAGGGGCTGGACGCCGCTTTCAGGACGTCGGCATGCAGCCTCGCTTCGCGCAGAATATTCTGATGAACCCGAGCGGGAACCTCCACCCCGGGAAGGTGTCGATACGCCTGCATCGTGAGCTTCAGCGCCTGCAGCTCGGCCTGACACTCCGGACAATCACGAAGCGCCGACTCCAGCTGCTTCCGCTGGTGGTCATCGAGCTCCTCATAGAGGTACTCGACCAGGAAATCTCGGCATTGTTCGCAATTCATGGGAGTTCAGCCCAGGGGGCGCCGCTGCAGGGCAGACGAGAGAGGCTGCCTTTCGGCCGCTGCAAACGAGCACCATCAAGGAACGGTTTATGGAATCGAGCGGTCATGGAGTCACCCTCGCCGCGACGGGACATCCGAGCGGACCTCCCCATCATCAAAGTCAAAGGAATGCCCTTCAAACTCGGCCACATAGCCACGAAGGAGCTGTAACGCGTAGCGCATCCGCGATTTGACGGTGTTCTCCGAGATTCCGAACATGGACGCGATCTCAACAAACTTCATGCCCTCGACATGGCGCAGCAGGAACACTTCGCGTTGCTCCTCGGGCAGCGCCTGCAACCCTTGTTGCAGTCGGCTCATGAATTGTTCCCGGCTGATGTTGCCACCACCGCTGACGGCGCTGTCGTCCGCCAGCCGATCCTTGAGGGTGTCGCCCCCGTCGGAGTCACGGTGCGCGGGTGCATCCAGCGTCGCCACCGCCGCGTGCCGGCGTCGACGAGATTCATCAATGCACAGGTTTCGCGCGATGGTGAAGAGCCAGGTCGTGAACTTCGCTGACTCTCGATAGCGGTCGGCCGAGCGGATGACGCGCACAAAGACGTCTTGCGTCAGCTCGGCAGCTCGCTCCGCATCATGCAGCGACCGGTAGATGAAGCGATAGATCGCTTGTTCGTGTCGTTCGACAAGAATCTCGAACGCTCTGCTCTCGCCCTGTCCGTACTGAAGCATCAGCGCTTCATCAGGCATCGCAGCCAGCGCTTCGCGGCTCACAGAGCGAGGCGCGCTTCGACCAAAGAGGCGTGCGAGGGCGAAGATCACCGCGAATACACTCCGTGCCCGTGGGTTCGGGCGTTTCGTGTCAGCGAGAGCCTTCGGCGGGCTGCGCCGCCGGAGGCGGTGCCGCGAGTCGAGTCTGGATCGCCTGAATCACCTCAGCGCCGAGCTCCTGATAGGAGATGCCGCCGAAGCCTTCGGGGGTCGGTACCGGAGCCGAGCCAAGCGCGGCGACCCACTCGGTCAGTCGCGTAACGGTCTGTGCGTTGCCGTGGGCCTTCAGACAGACCAGCGAAAGTGCGCGGCTGTTCTGATTGGCGTCGTCCAGATGGCGCTCAAATGCCTGACGGGCATAATCACCGAGCTCAGACAGACGAGGACGATTGCAGGCAATGTTCTCGGCAGCGAGCTTGAAGCCGTTGGGCAACATTTCGCCGTCATAGTAGTTCATGGGACCACTGTCCGGCAGCGACGAGAGACCCTGCTCGAGCCCTTCAGATCCGCCGAGCTTGATGAGCATGTCGAAAGCCGTCCACCGGATGAGATTCGGCACAGACAGAAGCGTGACATAACGGGCGCGGTCTTCGGGCTGCGCGTTCTGCGCCAGCGCATCGAGCATGAAGTTCAGGTGCAGCGGATCGACGGTCGGCTCGGCAATCTTCGTAAAATAGAACTCGCGGATGGCGGGGACCCCGGAGAACTCCACGCTGTACTCCGCAAAGGTGTAGCGAGCCTGTGGGTGGTCCGTGATGGTGCCGGCGTTGTAACGCTCCACATACGCCTGCGCCATTTCAGCGCTCGTGGCAAACCACGCGACGTCGTTGATGTTCGAAACAAAGCAATCGAGATCGGCAGGGGTGGATTCCCGCATGATGCTCGTCAGGCGAGGAAGCACCAGCGCCGGAGGAAGCAGATTCAACAACGCCTCGGCGCTGCCTGCTCCGGATGTGACCAGACAGGGGCTCCAGATTTCGTTGATGTAGGTGGCCAGAGCCGCATCGATCTCGGCTTGCACCGCCGCGGTATCCGTCCCTTCTCGCAGGGCTACCAGCGCCTCGCGAACGCTCGCGACACCACGCTCTTCACGCAGCCCGGGGGTGATCAGCGGCAGAACGTCGCGAATCACGGAGTCGCGCTCGGCCGGATCAGGCATCTCGCGCAGAAGCGCGCCGCCCGAGAACATGTTCGTGGAGTAGGACCACTGCCGAATCAGCAGCTCCAGCGCTTTCACGCGGACTTCATGAGACACCGAAGGATCGCGCAGGTAACCCGCAAAGCGCTCTTCGGAACCATCGGTATTCGCCCACTGCTCCAGAAACGCAGGCGTAGGTTCGCAGCCACCGACCAGAGCACCCGCCGCTACAAGCAGAAGCACACCGGCACTCTTCGTCCATATCCGCATACTATCCTCTATCATTCCACGGACTCCGCACGGCACCCATTTCAGTGGGGCGCCTACAAGACGGAGCGCACCCTAGAAACTTCCGGCCCCACGGTCAACGGCGATACGTTGACGATCACCTGCTTGGTGAGTAAGCACCGGAAGATTCTGCCTCTCCCCATGCATTTTTGTAACGTACCTGCCGGAGCGTTCGCCGTGGCCATGTTCGATGCCGTCAAAAAAGGCTTCAAGTCTGCCGTCAACGTCCTGGAAGGAAAGCGTGAGCTCACCGAAGAGAACATCGACGAGGCGCTCAAGGCCATCCGGATGGCGCTCTTCGAGGCCGACGTAAACTACCGGGTTGTCAAACGCTTCCTGCAGAACGTCAAAGACAAGGCGCTCGGAGAGGTCGTCACCGTCAAGGTCAAAGACAGGGGCGAGACCGTCCGCGTCTCCCCCGGCGATGTCTTCATCAAAATCTGTCACGATGAGCTCGAAGCCCTCATGGGGCCCGTCGACACCTCGCTCACCTTTGTTCAGGAACGGCTCGGGCCGACCGTGATCATGATGGTCGGCCTGCAGGGCGCCGGTAAAACGACCACCACCGGCAAGCTCGCCCGCTGGCTCATTCACCACCAGAACAGGAAGCCACTGCTCGTCGCCGCTGACGTCTATCGTCCGGCTGCCGTCGACCAGCTCAAGGTCCTCGGACAGCGACTGGACGTGCCCGTCTACGCCGACCCGGATGGAAATCCGCCTGACATCGTGGAGACCGCCTACCGGCAGGCAAAGGAAACTGGCCGCGATGTGGTCATCATCGACACCGCCGGCCGTCTCGCCGTTGACGACCTCCTCATGTCGGAGCTTGAGGAGATCACCAAACGCGTAACGCCGCACAACATCCTGCTCGTCGTCGATGCCATGATCGGCCAGGACGCTGTCAACACCGCCAAGGAGTTCAACGACCGCCTTGAGCTCGACGGCTTCATCATGACCAAGCTTGATGGTGACGCCCGGGGTGGCGCGGCACTCTCCATCAAGGAAGTCACCGGCAAGCCCATCAAGTTCGTCGGCATGGGCGAGGGCCTCGATTCACTGCAGGCCTTTCAGCCCTCAGGCTTCGCAGACCGCGTCCTTGGCATGGGTGACATTCGTTCGCTGGTCGGACGTCTCGAAAACGTCATCACCGAAAAAGAGGCGCGTGAGCGAGAGGGCGACGCTGAACGAATGCTGCGCGGCGAGTTCGACCTCAACGACTTCCTCAATCAGATCAGAACCATCAAGAAGCTCGGCTCACTCACCGACATCCTCGAAATGATGCCGTTCGGAAACATGTTGCCCGAAGGCATGACCGTCGATGACAAGGAGCTGGTGCGAATCGAAGCCATGATTCAATCCATGACGGTGCAGGAACGAAAGCACCCCGATCTCGTTCGGCAGCAGGTCACCCGGCAGCGGCGCATCGCCCGCGGCTCGGGACGCGATGTCGAAGAGGTCACCGACCTCATCAGCCGCTTTGACATGATGCGCGGGCTTATGGGCGCCATGGGCTCTCAGCAGGGAGGGCTGCTGTCTCGCCTCCCCGGATTCAAGCAGATCAATGCGCTCCGTGGCATGAAGAACATGGACATCGGGGGCCTCATGAACGCCATGGGGGCTGGGGGAGCGCCGGGAGCCGCTGGAGGACCCTTCGGCGGATTCGCGAATCTGTTCGGAGGTGCAAACCCCTTCGCTCAACAGGGCGGCGGTTCCCCCGAAGATTTCCTTCCACGCGGGTTTTCGCGTCCCGGACAGCGCATGATCGGTGACAGCGATGCCACCCGCCGCTCCCCAGACCGCGACAAGCTCCGCAAGAAAGTCAAAGTCGCCAAATCCGCCCGCAAGAAGAATCGCTGAACCCACTCCTGCTCCGCATCGGGTCCGCGTGACGCCTCTGCCGCAAAACAGCCCCTTACCCTATTGCTCGGCACAGCCGTCGCTTCCTGCGGCTGCGCTTTGCTCGGCTTGCAAGTTGCCGTTCTCAGGTCGTTTTCTGACGGTGCGTGCCGATGGCCGAGCCATCTGTCACGCCTGTGCTGACCGCGAGAACATGCCCCTTGGGATCGCGACTCGGCAAGATGTGCGTGATCCTGTTCTTGCTGCGGGGTGGCGCAAGACCTTCATTGCGGTGCTGACCGAACCGCGCACACTCGCAGCGGAATATCGCGGCCCTATCGGACCTGCGCTTCGGATGGGGTTGCTCTGGGCTTTTATGGGCCACCTCGTCAAGGTCGCATGGCTGATGACGTTGAGCGGCGAAGACATGCTGCTGCTCTTGCGCGAGAGCGATACGACCGGCCAATTCAGCGATCAGGTCCTTCTATGGACGCCCTGGATCGCCGTACCGTTCGTGATTTTCTTCCGCATGGTACCCGGATTTCTGCTCTTTCATGCAGGGCTGCGAATTGCCGGAGCGGCCCCGGAACAGCTTCGTTCCCATGCGCGCGCCTATGCCCTCGCGAATATCACCCTGCTCTTCGCAGTCATTCCGGTATTTGGGCCCATGCTGGCGACCTTCGCGTGGTTCAACGTCGTGCTCGGCTATGCCCGACGTTCCTACGGAATGTCCACCTGGCGCGCAGCGCTCGCGCTGAGTCCCTGCATACTCTTTGTGATTTACCTTACCCTGCTGCCCGTCTGAGCCGGTGATGCGCTTTGCCGAGTAATCCCGGTGCTACACGCGCATGTGTTGCCGGCGATGGCGTGACCAGGCTTGAAAACCGGCGACTGAGCGCAGTATCAAAAAGAAAAATGCCGCCCCCTGAGGGACGGCACATTTTGATTCCACCCAGAGCCACCCACATCGCTGTGAGTGTGAGTGATTAGCGCTTCGAGAACTGGAAGCGGGCGCGAGCCGAACGCTGACCGTACTTCTTGCGCTCCTTGCAGCGCGGGTCGCGGGTAAGGAACCCAGCGCGCTTCAGGTCACCACGCAGTGACGGGTCAACGAGCAGCAGGGCACGAGAGATACCGTGGCGAACAGCACCAGCCTGACCGCTCAGTCCACCGCCCCGAACATTAACGAACACATCGTACTTGTCGACCAGCTCGGTAGCGACGAGCGGTTGACGCAGCACCATCACGGCGGTGGGACGACCGAAGTATTCAGCGACTTCACGCTTGTTAACAACGATCTGACCGCTACCGGGGCGGATACGAACACGGGCGGTCGCAGACTTACGACGACCGATGGCGCGGAACTCGGTGGACATTCAGGAACTCCTCAGACGGACGTGTAAAATCTCAGGCGAGCTCAAGAACCTTGGGCTGCTGTGCAGCGTGGGGATGCTCGGCGCCGGTATAGACCTTGAACTTCTTGAGCATTTCGCGACCCAGATGGTTCTTGGGGAGCATGCCCTTGACCGCAAGCATCATCACCCGCTCCGGATGACGATCGAGCATTTGACCGGCCGTCATCTCCGTCAGACCACCCGGGTGGTGACTGTGACGGTAGTACAGCTTGTCCTGAAGCTTGTTGCCCGTAAACACCACCTTGTCGCAGTTGATCGCAACGACGAAGTCGCCGGCATCGGCGTGGGGGGTGTAGCTGGGCTTGTGCTTGCCGCGAAGCACTGCTGCGATGCGGGCAGCAGCGCGGCCTACCGTCTGACCTTCAAGGTCCACGACGAGCCATTCACGGTTAGCGGTCTCTTTGTTGATGCTGACGGTCTTCATAGGCTTGATCTACGACGCAAGCGGTCATTCCGAACCAGAGCCGCGAATGCAGCCCCTTCTCTTCCAGTTATCAATCCCGCGTCTCTGCACCTGCAGCCTTTGGCCAGACCGGGCAGTGTGCGGGGGAGCGAGCACTAAATGAGCGAACACCGGGTGTCAAGTACGGAAACCCCTGCGACCCTGCCTCTTTTGACCTTTTCCACCGCCCTGCAAAGATCATCCCTCACAATCCGTACTCCAGCAGCCAGTCACGGGCAGCCTCACCCGCCTCTGTTCCCCCGTATTCGTCACGAAGACGACGCAGCGCCGCGCTCGCCTGATCCACGTCGCCAAGTTCCAGCATCGCGCGGGAGTACAGGAACAATGCATCCGGCATGCGCGTCGCATCGGGATACGAGTCCGCCACGTACATCGCACGCCGAGCAGCACCCAGCGGGTTCTCGTGCCGCAGATTCCACTGCGCCGCATACAGCTCATGCTCTACCAGTACGTCCTGCATACGCTGCAGCTCCGCCGCAGCCTCTTCGACATGATCCGAGCCCGGATACGAACGCAAAAATGAACCCAGCGCCAGATATGCGTTGCGGGCTTGCGTCAGGTCACGCTCGTAATTCGGAGGCATCAGCACAAACGACCCGGGCACCTGCTTCACGTAGCTCATCGACACCTGAAACGCCGCTCGCGGTACCTCCTCATGCGTCGGATGAAACTGCACAAACCGGTCATAGGCGGAGCGCGCCAGCTCGTAGCTGCGCTCGCCGTAATAGCAGTCGCCAACACGTAACTCTGACAACGCCGCATACTGGCTGTACGGGAACTGGGTGTACAGGTCCGTATATCGCAGCCGGGCCCCCTCATAGTCATTCCGTGAAAACTGGCGCTCCGCCAGCATCCACGCCTCCTCGGCTGCCTCCGTATATTGCTGTTCATCGCCCGACTGCACGCCGCCGCAGCCCGAACACAAGAGCGCCGACACCAGAAACCCCATCGCACGCCACTGCGCTCCTCTCATCGAATCGCCTCCAGCCACGTTCCTGTGACTCCCGGTGATGTGCGCCGGGTCGCGGATTGACACCTGCTGAAGAACACGGTTACCGTGTCGCTCATCCTTTGTGGACTACGCCCCTAAACGGAGGGCTCCCCATGAGTCAATCCCCACTGCTTCGCATCGGCGCACTGCTGGCCACCCTCGTCATCGTCACCGCGTGTGAGCTCGAAGACGACTGCGACACCGATGTCGATCCCACGTGCGAAATCCCCAGCTCGACAACGGACGCCGGCATACCGACAGATACCGGCGGACAGACCGACGGCGGCGGACAACCTGACCCCACACCCGAGCGCCCACAGCCCCGCTACCTGTGGATTTACGACTTCGGGTCGCCGACCACCGGCTCACATCCCGGACCCGATATTGACGCCGTCGAGCTTGTCCTGCCCGGGGGCTCATCGGTCTTTGCCAGAAGCGTCACCGATTTCTACCGCGACACCGGTATTCGCAACAACGCCACCGACACCAGCCAGGCGCTCGGCGCTCCGTTCAGTTCAAACGGAAGCTGCGACGTCGAAGCATCCCCTTCGCACTGGTACAGCCTCGCCGATGGCGGAATGGTCATCGACTTCGGACGCGAGATCCCCGACGGGTCACGCATCATCGTCTATGAGTGCCAGGGCGTGCCTGATAATTATGGTGTCAGCATCGGCTTCGCGGGCTTTGCCGACGATGATGCCGCGCAATGGAAAGTCCTGATTGACGATGCCAGCGGAACAACGCCGGTCACGGTCGACTACGCCACGCTCGGGTTCTGAAACGTCGTCGAACCATCGCCCCAAACGCAGGCTGACCTTCCATCAGCGATGCACTCGACGGCACGCTCCCGAACATCCTTCCCCTGCCTGGCGACAGTCGGTCGACATACCGCACACCCGCTGGCACCCGTCCCGTGCTTCACAACACGGACGCTCAGCGGGCTAGCCTTTGCGCTTCAGTACGTCGGCACCCAGCAGCTGGCGAACCGTCTCTTCGAGTTGACCAAGGTCAAACGGCTTGTCCAGATAGGCATCGGC
>JAGWVZ010000122.1 GCA_018970625.1 Myxococcales bacterium
GTGTCCACGATGCGTTGGTATAGCCCACGGTGAACGCATGATTGGGCACATCGCTGAGCATGAGGCCTTTGTAGGCGAGCTTTTCGGCGACGTTGATTTTCTGCCCATCGACCGAGATTCTGGCGCCGCCGAAGAACACCAGATTGAAGCCGGTGGCAGTAACGATGATGTCGGCGTCGAGTTGTTGACCGGAGTGGAGGCGAACGCCGGTCTCGTTGAACGTGTCGATGGTGTCGGTGACGACGGAGACCTTGCCTGCGGAGATCGCCCTGAAAAGGTCGGCATCGGGAACCGCGCACAGGCGCTGGTCCCAGGGGTTATAGGGAGGAGAAAAGTGGGTTTGCCAGTCGAAGGTCTCGGGCAGATGCTGCTGCAGCCCCTTTCGAAGGAAGGACTTCATGAGCTCGGGCCGGCTTCGCGCCATATGGTAGGTGACAATCTGAAAGGCGACGTTTTTGGCGCGCGTG
The DNA here is from genome assembly GCA_018970625.1 of Myxococcales bacterium. The sequence goes on from JAGWVZ010000122.1 coordinate 468, forward strand.
AGTTTGTAGGCGGTCTCTTCGGACAGTCGTTTGCGCAGGGCGGACGAAATTTTGTCACGGCCGGGTACCGAGGCGACCCAGGTGGGGGTGCGCTGCAGCATGGTCACATGCTCGGCCTTCTCGGCCATGGCGGGGACGAGCGTAATGGCGGTGGCGCCGCTGCCGACCACGACGACGCGCTTGCCAGTCCAGTCCATGTCCTGCGGCCAGTGTTGCGGGTGAATCAGCCGACCCTTGTAGGTGTCCATGCCTTGCCAGGTCGGCGTGTAGCCTTTGGCGTAGGAGTAGTAGCCGCTGCAGGCCCACAGAAAGCCGCACGTGAACGTCTGCAGGTCGCCGCCTGCGCCAACGGCCACCACGACGGTCCATCGGTTGTCGGGCGTGGACCAGTCGGCGCTCACCACCTTGTGCTGATAGCGAATGTGCCGGTCGATGCCGGCTTCGCTGGCGGTGTCCCGAATGTACTGCAGAATCGAGGGGCCATCGGCGAGCGCCTTGTCGCCGGTCCAGGGCCGGAATCGGTAGCCCAGCGTGTACATGTCGGAGTCGGAGCGGATGCCGGGATACCGGAACAGGTCCCACGTGCCCCCCATGGCCGAACGCGATTCCAGCACGGCATACGTTCGCCCCGGACAGGCGTGCTGCAGCTGCCACGCCGCGCCAATGCCCGAGAGGCCCGCACCCACAATCAGAACGTCAAAATGGGGCACCGACATACGACTCGCATGAAAACCAGTGAACCGGGCGCACAGCCCACCCCCGCATAGGAAGACGCCCACCCGTCGGCGTCAAGCCGGAAGTCGGCGCCCTGCCGGATGAGCAAGCGCAGCCTGTGCAACCGACGTCAGCCCAGCACGTCAGCACAGACACGCCATCGCCCCACCCCGCGCACCCCCGCCAGAATCTTGCACGCGGTGATCCACCGTGACACTCCTACATGCCGGTTTGGCTGATGTATGTGGAGTTGTGAGTGCGCCTCGGTCGTTTTGCTCAAAGTCTGGCGGTGTATGCGGATTTCCGCATGCTGGTGTGTGTGGCGCTGGGTTTTGCGAGCGGCTTGCCGTTGAAGCTTATGCTTGGGTCGCTGACGCACTGGATGGCCGAGACCGGGGTGGACATTCGAACGATCGGGCTGTTTGGGAGTGTGGCGGCGCCGTACAGCTTCAAGTTTTTGTGGGCACCGCTGCTCGACCGGCTGCCGATTCCCGTGTTGTCGCGGGTACTTGGCTTGCGTCGTTCATGGATGTTGCTCACGCAGCTGTTGCTGATTCCCGCCATTGCGGCGCTCGGACTGACGACGCCGCTGACGGCCGCGCTGCCGGTCGCGATGATCGCGCTGCTGGTGACGACCCTCTCGGCCACGCAGGACATCGCGCTGGACGCCTGGCGCGTGGAAACGTTCAGTCGCGAGGAACAAGGCGCGGCGGCGGCATCGACGGTGTTCGGCTATCGCATGGGCGTGCTGTGGGGTGCGGCGGGCATGTTGCGGATTGTGACGGCGGTGGAAAACCGGCCGTGGTTAAGCCTGTGGCGACACGACTGGCATGGCGAGGAGGCGTATCCGTGGGCGGTGATGATCGACCCATGGAATATCACGTGGCCCGTCATGGCGCTCTCGCTGGTGGTGGGCATTGCGGCCACGCTGATGGCAGGGCGTGGCCACGCCCCGGGGGATTCGCAGAACTCAGATGCGGCGCACGCAGAGCCGGACGCGGGCGCGATGCCATCATCGAACGGCGGCGCCTTGCGTGACCACCGCCCTGCGAACGGCGGTCGGTTGCGCAATATGCTGGAGATTGTGGTGGCGCCGGCGCGCGGGCTCATGCAGCTGCCGAACTGGGGCTGGATTCTGGCGTTTGTGTTTCTGTACAAGCTCACCGATGTGCTGGCTGGCATGTTAACGACGCCGTACCTGCTGGACGTTGGGTATACGCGATTGCAGCTCGCCAATGTGCGCGACGTGCTGGGGCTGATTGCGGCGCTGGTGGGCGCAGTGCTTGGTGGAATGCTGGTGCGTTGGCTGGGTGTTCGCGCGGCGCTGGTGGTGGGCGCGGTGATTATGGTCGTGTCCAATCTGGGGTTTGCGGCGCTGGAGTGGACGGGGCCCTCGGTGCCGGCGTTGATGGTGGTGATTTCGTTCGAGAATCTGGCAGGATCGGCGGCGGCGTCGGCGTTCGTCGCGTATTTGTCGGGGCTGTGCGATGCTCGCTACGCGGCGGCGCAATACGCGTGGCTGACGTCGATCGCGGCGCTTGCGCGCACGGTTTTTGGATCGTCCACCGGTTACATGCAGGCGGCGCTCGGCTGGCCAGTATTCTTCCTGGTGACGGCAGCAGCGGGTTTGCCCACGTTCGTGCTGCTGTGGGTCATGGAGCGTCGCAAAACGCGCCTTACACCCGGCTTGACCACATCGCCCTGAACGGGGTAGGCTCAGCGGGCTTCTGGTGACGAAGGTTCAGGCCGGAGTCCGAAGAGGGAACCCTGTGCGATTCAGGGACTGCCCCGCAGCGGTGTGACGTCAGACGATCGTGTTATCGGCCACTGGGTTCGCCCGGGAAGGCGCACGGTCAGAGCCTCGAGAGGGGCCCAGCGTCGAGTCCGAAGACCTGCCAGAGTCTGTGCCTTCGGGTGCAGTCCCACCACCGGCGAGGGTTCCGGTGCGGGAGGTTCGTCGACGCGTTTTACAGGAAGACCCAGACCGTTACAGGCCGGGTCACCCGAGGCCGTATGAGCCCTGACATGTTCGTGCACGCTCGCGTGCGCCCACTCTCGACTGTTGCCGGCAGGCTTGCCCTGACCACCGCCCTGTTTCTGGGCGGATGCGGCGAAGTATCGGATTCAGAATCGATTTTCGACGATGACGCAGCCGGCGGGCTCGACGTGATGGTGGACGCGCCGCGTGACCCCTGCGCCGACGTGGTGTGTGCCGGTGGTGAGCGGTGCACGCCCGAAACGGGGGCGTGTTCGTGCCAGGCGGGTCAGGTGGACGTGGGAGACGGCTGTGAGCCCATCGCCTGCCTGAACGACAGCGACTGTTCGGACGGCGACGCATGTTCGGGTATTGAGCGGTGTAATCGGGCGTTGAACGAGTGTGAGGGTGGGCAACCGGTAGCCTGCGACGGTGGCAGGTTGTGCGACGCTTCGACGGGTAGCTGTGCATGCCCTGCCGCGACCGTGGAGTCAGCCAGCGGCTGTGTGCCGGTCGAGTGCGAAGTGGATGTGGACTGTGACGATGGTCGCGCTTGCAACGGGACAGAGCTCTGCGACGTGTTGGCGGGGCAATGTGTTGCGGGTGAGGCGGTGGTGTGCGGTCCGGGCGCCTGTGTCGAGTCGGAAGGGTTGGCGATGTGCGCGTGTGACGACGGCTATTTCCTTGGCGATGCCGGGTGTGTTGCGCCCTGCCCGGTGCCATGGACACCGCTGCTGGCCGTCATGCCCGTCGGTACCACGCTGCATTTTCATGCGCAGCCGGGTTTCGACGTGCAGTCGGCGGTCGCCGACCTTGCGGTGAACGCGCTCGACGTAGAGCTGCTCCCTGCGGCTACGCTCGAACTGCCATCTCAGGCGGGTTTGACGCGTGTGGTAGCCGCCTCCATGGACGACGCCTGCGCTGTGGTCGACGTGTTTGACGCGCAGGTCAACGTGGTCGCGGCGTTGCCACCGGCGGCCGGCTATGCCGGGTCGGACGCGATCGCCCTGGACGATCCGGCGATTGTGGGCTGGGCTGCTCGATACGTGGACGTAGTGTGGGGAACAGACGTGGACGACATCTGGCGCACCCCGGCACTCGCGCTCGGACCCGCCACCGGTAGCACAGCCGACGTCGTGGTGCTGGGTAACGGCGGCTCCATCACGCTGGCGTTCGACAACGCGGTCGTCGATGGGCCGGGCGCTGACTTTGCGGTGTTCGAGAACGCGTTCAACGACACGTTTCTGGAGTGGGCATTCGTCGATGTCTCGAGCGATGGCGTACACTTCACGCGTTTTCCATCGCTGTATCGTGGGCCGCAGGCGGCGGGCCCCTTTGCGATGCTGGGCCCCGACGTGCAATACGGTCTGGCGGGGCGTTATCGCGCAGGCTTTGGCGCTCCGTATGATCTGGCGACGTTGCGGCAGCACCCCGATGTGCAGGGCGGGCGCCTGAACCTGGCCGATGTGCGCTTTGTTCGCGTGGTCGACATCATCGGTGACGGGCGCGAGCGGGACGCGTGGGGCACACCGATCTTCGACCCCACGCCGGTGTCGGGATCGGGCGGGTTTGACCTCGAGGCCATCGCGGTGCTGAACGCATTGACGCCTTGAACCAGGGCGGAATTCGCGGTGTCGGACGCTCCGCGAAGGGGTTGGCGGCACAAAAAAGCACCTGAAAGTGCCTGAAGGCGAAGAAAATACGCAACAACCGGCGGAATCTGTCGATTGACTACACACAGGAGTTCATCTTGTGTGGCGCCACTGTGCAATGCGTAGCCCGAGGAGGCTGACATGGTACCCCCCTATCGCGTTCGGTCGGTAGCGAAGCCGTCCGCTATTTTTGCAGTCTCGCTGTCGATTTGTGCCCAGCTGTCGGGCGCCTGCGCGACCGCCGACGACGTTCCGGCCCGCAGCGATTTCGCTACGGATGCGCCGGCCGACGCGGGTGGCGGTGGCGAGGCTGACACCCGCCCCAGTCCGGGCGCCGGTTCCGATGCCGGGCTTCCGCCGAGGCCTGGCTCGGGCGCCGATGCTGGCGGGCAGCCCTCGGACGCGGGTTCGGCAACCGAAACGGACGCAGGCGGCCCGGTATCTGGCGACGATGCGGGTTCGGGTTCATTGGACGCAGGTGCGACGCCCGACTCCGGAGGGCCTGCCGACGTCGGCTCGCCGGATGCGCTGACGTCTGACGCGGGCGACGATGCGGGCAGCCCCTTTGATCCGCCGGACGACCCGTTGGACCCACCGACATCGACGAGCTGCAACTTTGACTACGGGTTTGCCCCGGTATCTTCGGGGATTTCGGCGCCACCGGCGGCGCCGGCGCCGTACGCCCTTCCCCGCTGGGACCTTCCCACTGCGCGCATCGCGCACGCCGAGCCTGCACCGCGGGGAACCTGGGAGTTGGTGTTGCCGGCCGACGAGCACAAGCGTGTCGACACAGCGACACTGGTCATGCCCGACTACTGGGACGAGATGCCGTTGTTTGAGCGGGCGGCCGAGTGGGACGGGCGGCGTTGCTACGAGTATGCGGGCCGCGCGCAGCAGCTGACCGAGGCGCAGGCCTACGATCTGTACGTGCGCATGGTCGAGGAGACGCTGTGGCACGAGGTCGATGAGACGCCGGGGCATCGCACGGTGGTGGGGGTGCGGGGAGCGTACCCGGGCACCTTCCGGTGGCATGGCAACCGCGCCAACTTCTTCAACGACACGCTGGTGCTGCTGTGGCGCGACGCAGACGGCACGCCGAACGTGCGCGAGTTCCCGGTGAACACCGACACCGGCGCGCACGACTTTGGGCGCGACAGCTCTTCATCGCTGCGTCCGAACCGTTATTATCCTTACGTGAACGGCTGGCATCGCAGTTATAACGCCTTGCGCATTGATATTGACAGTTATCCGGTTCGCGACGACGCGAACAACAACGGCCACTGGGACAGCGAGCGCAACGGCTGGCTGAACGGCGGCGAGGCCGATTACGACCGCAATGGCGGAGCGCACAACATCCACATGGGCAGCGTGGACGCACCGCTGGGCAGCGCGCCGATCGATTCCTGGTCGGCCGGCTGTCAGGTCATTCCGGGCAACGAGAACTGGATCGAGTTCATCGCGAACGCCTGGACCGGCCTGGGCGACAGCGTGGACTATTATCTTCTGGACGCACGCGACATCGCGGCCGAGACGTGGTCGGCGTGTGCGACGGCGGACGGATCACCCGAATGTCCGTTTGAGATCCGCAGCCTGCCCTACACGCACAGCGCCGACACTTCACGCGCGGGCACCCTGCGTTACGACCAGTATAACTGTTCGACGGCGAACGAGTCGGGGCGTGAGCTCATGTACGTGGTGAATGTGCGCACGGCGGGCACGCTGCGGGCGTCGGTGAGTACGACGCATCCCACCGCCGACCCGGACGTGCATCTGCTTGAGGGTGACGCCGCAAACGCTTGTCTGACGCGTAACCACACGGCGCTGGAGTGGCCGGTCACTCCCGGACGTTACGTGGTTATCGTGGACAGCTGGACCAACAGCAGTGGGACCGCGCTGGAGGGCACGTACACGCTGACGGTGAGCGTGGAATGACCCAGCCCGTTTTGCAGGGCGGCGGTGTGTCGGAGCGCGGCGCCCGATGGAACCATCGCCCTGAACAGTCGTCGCTGGAGGCTTGCGCTCGACGTTTGCGTGCGCTTGATGCGCAGGCGTTGAGGCTGGCGGAGTTGCACGGCTGGCGGGTGGAGCGATCGCCCGCGGCGTGGGTGTCGTACAGGCCCGGCGTGATTCAGGTGGCGCCCGATGAGACGCTCGATGCGGACGACACGCTGCTGCAGATTGTGCTGCACGAGTGGTGTCACCACATGGTGGAAGGACCAGGCTCGGCGGCGTTGCCTGACTGGGGTCTCGACAACGAGTCCGACGCGGATGAGGCGCACGAGCACGCGGCGTTGCGGTTTCAGGCCTGGCTGACGTCGCAGTTCGGTTTGCGGTGGGTGTTGATACCGACCACTGATTTTCGGTCATGGTACGACGCGTTGCCCGATGATCCAGTCAGCGGAGACGATGCGTCGGTGGCGATGGCGCGGGTTGCAATCGGACGTTGGCAAAGCTGGCCGCTTAGGGCAGAGTTGGCGAGGCTCCTTGTGCGCGCCTGGAACCATTCAGGATTGGACGAATGCTATACCGCTGGCTGACTTCGGTCGCCCTGATGCTCGCATTGACGGCGCTGCTCTTCTTTGGCGATGTGGATGGCGACCTGTACTGGATGACGCTCATTCTGGGTGCCATTCCACTGGGATTTCACCGCGAGGTGGTGCCAGTTGATGTGCCAAGGGGTCTTACCGGACCGTTGGCACCCATTCGCTCAGACGATCGAATTCTTTTTACGTTGTGGGGAGTTCCGCTGAGCCGGCCACGTCGATTGCGAGGTGGTGCGGCTGCACTGCGGCCCGAGACAAAACGAAGCCATCTGGTCTCTGCGTTGCCTTGGGTGCTGGCGCGCCCCTTGCGTCAGATGGTGCTGGGACAGATCGGTGCGGCTCCCAGGGCGAGCGCTCGGCCCGCTGGTTCACCTCGTTCAGGTAAGCGGTCACCGGGGCGTCGTCCCTCAACGAAGTAAGTTTGCATGCCAATCGCTGAACGAGATCCGCGCCCGCTCGTATTGAGTGGCGTGGGAAAGAGCTACGGTGCCCGGACGGCGCTGCAGCCGGTGGATCTGGAGATTCGGCGGGGTGAGATCTTTGCGCTTCTGGGCCCCAACGGGGCCGGCAAGTCGACGCTGATTCACTGCATTTCGGGTATCTCCACGCAGACCGTGGGTGCTATCTCGGTGTTTGGTTACGACACTGTGCGGGAGTTTCGCGCGACGCGACGGCTGGTGGGTCTGGTGCCGCAGGAGATCAACTTTGACCCGTTCTTCACGCCGTTCGAGTGCCTGATGATTCAGATGGGGCTGATGGGGGTGGAACCCGACCCTGCGTGGGCCGAAGAGTTACTGGCCCGCATGTCACTGACATCACATCGCAATTCGTATACGCGCACGCTGTCGGGAGGCATGAAGCGGCGCTTGCTGATTGCGAAGGCGCTGGTGCACAAACCGCGTCTGTTGTTTCTGGATGAGCCCACAGCCGGCGTGGACGTGGAGCTGCGTCGGGACCTGTGGCAGCAGGTCGAGTTGTTGCGTGATCAGGGCACGACGGTGATTCTGACCACGCACTATCTGGAGGAAGCGGAGCGGCTGGCTGACCGGGTGGGGGTGATCAACAAGGGTCGTCTGCTGCTGGTAGAGACGAAGGCCGACCTGATGCGGCAGTTCGATTCGCGTCAGGTCCGCATCACGACCGAGACGCCGCTTCCCGAGGTGCTACCGCCGACGCTGGATGCCGCGCTGACTCGACAGTCGCCGTGTCTGCTGTCGGCGCCGTGGCAGGGCGCCGAGCGGATGGCCGAGCTTCTGAGCTCCGTCTCTGCCAGTTTTCAGGTGCAGGACGTGTCGATTCAGCGCACGAGCCTGGAGGACATCTTTGTGGACCTGATTCGCGAAGCCGACCGGACGGGAGCCTGAGATGACAAGTGACGTAACGGGAGTGAACCGGCGTGCCATGCGAACGCTGTTTC
>JAGWVZ010000123.1 GCA_018970625.1 Myxococcales bacterium
GTGCCTGGCGCAACAATGGAAAGGCCCGCGCGTTGTAAAGCGTCTGCGTGGCCACCAGCGCCGCGGTGAGCTGACTGCGCGGCGAGATGGTCGAGGGCTCTCCTGCTGCGCCAAAGACCGCCGGGTCTGGCAGCTCCGTGTTTAGCTGGTCACGCACTTCGGTCAGGTAAGGGACCAGCGGTACAAGGGGATTGGGAAAGTCGAACTCGACGGCGATGTCGTTGAAGGTGAAGTTGCCGGTTGCCGAGACGTTCGGCAGCAGGACGGCGCGAGCCGAGTTCATGAGAAGCTCGGTCTGCTCGATCTGTTCGCGCGCAATCTGCACCTGAAAACTGTTGGCACGCAGAATCTGCCGGGCTTCATCCAGCGTGATGACGCGGCCATGGTTGTCTTGCGCGATGGCTTCGGCAGCGGCACCTGATGCTGCGGCTGCTGCCAGCACAAGCGTTGCAAGTGTCTTGCTCAAAAGGGCGGAAGTAAAGTCGGCGCGGAGAGTCATGACGTTCACGCGGGTGTCTAACGAACGTTCAATAAGCGACGGGCGGCGGGATGATAGGGTGAACAGCCCGGTGTGCAAGGGTGGAGCGTCGGGATTGAACATCGCCCTGCAAAATTGTTCCGGCCGTGGCTGTATCCGTTCAAATCGGAAGGGTAAGCGAGGGCAACGGGTTGTGGCAAAGGTCGGGTGGCGGTCGCCGGACCCGGTGGTCAAATAACCGCTTCCATCAGTTCTGCGAGTCGTCGAGCGGCAAACTGCCGGGCGTCGTCGATGGATTCGTGCGCTTCGACGGGTTCGATGACCTCATAATAGACCTTGACCTTGGGTTCGGTGCCCGAGGGGCGCACGATGACGCGGGAGCGGTCGTGCAGGTGGTAGATGAGGACGTCGCTTTTGGGGAGCGCGAGCATGTTGGGGTCGTTGTCGGTGTCGGTGCCGAGCCTGAGGTCGATGAACCGCTGGATCGGAACCCCGCCGATGTGGTTGGGCGGGGAGCTGCGCAGGCGCTGGCCGGGCAGCGGCCCTGTGTTGTCGGCGAGCGAGATCGAGCGTTGTCCGGTGAGGTACACGCCGTGCTCCATGTAGAGTGCGTCCAGGGCATCCCAGAGGCTCAGGCCGTGCTCATGCAGTCGGGCGGCGAGGGTGGCGACGGCGAGAGCAGCGCTGATGCCGTCTTTGTCGCGGACCAGCTCACCGACGGTGTATCCGATGGCCTCCTCGTAGCCGAAGATGAACGGAATCCCCTTTTCTTTCAGGGCGATGGCGCGGTCGGCGATCCATTTGAACCCGGTCAGGGTCTCAAAGCAGGTGGCGTCGTGTGACCGTGCGATGGCGGCGAGCATGCGCGAGCTGACGATGGTCGTGCCAACGGCGCGCTCGCCTTCGGACTGGCGCAGCAGGAAGTCGCCGAGCAGGGCGCCGATCTGGTCGCCGGTAAAGACGCGCAGGGTGCCTTCGTCGTCGCGGGCGGCCACGGCGACACGGTCGGCGTCGGGGTCGTTTGCGATGATGAGGTCGGCTTTTTGTTCCTCGGCCAGCGCGAGGGCCATCGCGAGCGCGCCGGGCTCTTCGGGGTTCGGAAAACGAACGGTCGGGAACGTTCCATCCGGCTCGACCTGTTCAGGCACTGGAATGACGGTGTGGAAGCCGGCTCTGTCGAGCAGGCGCAGCGCGTAGGCGGCGCCAACGCCGTGCATGGCGGTATAAACAATGCGGAGCGAGGCGCGGTCGTCAGGGTCGTTTGGCAGGGGGAGGTCCAACACGCTCTCGAGGTATTGCTGTGCGACGTCGTCGCCCAGCAGCTCGATGTGTCCGAGCGCCACGGCGCGGTCCCAGTCGGCGGTGGCGATGGCGTCGAGTGGCACAGCCTCAATGGCTGCGGCAATGCCAGAGTCGTGGGGGGGCACGATCTGCCCGCCGGTGTTCCAGTACACCTTGTATCCGTTGTATTCAGGCGGATTGTGGCTGGCGGTGACCATGACACCCGCCGCGGTGTTAAACCGGGTCACAGCCCACGCCACGAGGGGGGTGGCGGCAAGGCATTGAAACAAATACACTTTGATTCCGGCCGCGGCGAAGACAAGCGCCGCCTGCCGGGCAAAGTCGTCGGAGCGCAGGCGCGCGTCGTGGCCGACGATGATCGCAGGTTGCGCGTTGTGCGGGTGCTGCTGTCGCACGTAGGCAGCGAGTCCAGCCGAGGCTCTGCGAATGACGAGCGCGTTCATGCGCGTGGGTCCTGCGCCGAGGACACCACGAAGGCCGGCGGTACCGAACTCAAGCCGTCCGTCCATGCGGTCGGCGATGGCGTTCAGGTCGTTGGCGTGAATCAGCTCTTCGAGTTCGCGGCGCGTGATGGGGTCGGGGTCGGCGGCGATCCAGGCCTGAGCGCGCTGCAGCAGTTCGGTGGTCATGGGGATTCCTGTAACGCTATGGCGATGAAATCAGAAGAGGAGCGCCTGGCCGCGGCTGTCCAGCCGCAGACCGACGTTAAAGCGCAGGGTCGGAAACCCGTCGCCTTGCGTAGCGCAACCGACAGGGATGTGTGAGGGAACCTGCGGCCTTACAGCCTGCATGGCAAGCTCGGGTGCGTTGTTGTTTTCGCTGAGGTGCATGAGCACGATCTGTTGCAGGCAGGGACTCACCGCTGCCCGGGCCAGCTCGGCCCCCTGCTGATTGTCGAGGTGGCCGTGTACCCCCGAGACGCGTCGTTGCAGAAACGCAGGGTAGGGGCCTGTGCGGAGCAGGTGCGGGTCATAGTTGGCTTCGACCAGGAGCACATGAACCGCTCGCGCGAGTTCGTGCATGACGGGGGTCGCGACGCCCGTATCCGTGATGTGAAGCACCCGGAAGTCACGGTATTCAAATAGAAAACCGATGGGTTCGAACGCGTCGTGGGACAGCCGTATGGGCAGGATGTCGACCTCGCCCACGCGAAACGGTCGGCCATCGCGGATGTGTTGCCACTCGAACGCGCTCTCACCCCGGAGAACCGAGCCTCGGATGGTGCCCGCCGAAGCCCAGACGGGCCACTGGCTCCACGACTTGCGAAAAGGCTGCAGGTGAGCGACGTGGTCCTTGTGCTCGTGGGTGAGCGCCAGGCCTGTGATGCTCTCAACCGCGATGTTTCGCTCGGCGCAGGCGGTGCGAAACTGCCGGACTGAAATGCCGGCGTCGAGCACCAGGCGGGTGCTACCGAACGAGAAGACGGCGCAGTTTCCCCTCGAGCCGCTCGCAAGGATATCGACGACGACGCTCGAATCGGACATGGAGGCTTGGTGTGCGTGGGCGACGACCGGAACTGTCGAGGGTCGTCGGGGCGTAATGCCGCCCTGCCATAAAACGAAACGATCCGGTTTGCCACCGAAGACCGCGCAAACGCGAGTGAAAGACCATGCAGGATGCCATATTCGCGGGCCGCAAGCTCACCTATAGCCGCGTGATCACGCGGGACGACATTGTGCAGTTTGCGCAGCTGTCAGGTGATTTCGGCGAGCACCACGTGGTTCCAGACGCGAGTGGTCGGCTGGTCGCGCACGGGTTGCTGGTGCTGACGGTGCCGACCCGTATGGGCACCGACCTGCACTATCTGGCGCACACGATGCAGTGGATGTTCATTCGCCCGGTGTACGACGGCGATACTGTAACGGCAGACATCACGCTGCCGTCTGTCGTGCTCGTTGACGATAGCCGGGGAAGGCGCCTTGAGGTGACGATGCTCGTTCGGGTCACCAATCAGGCGGGCCAGCAGGTGGTGCGCGGCGAGAGTACCGGTGTGATTGTGCACGGTCCGACGGTTGCGTTGTATCGGGCTGCCGAGGGATGAACGTAACGACCCGGGCCACGGTGTTCAGGCTTCGTTGAGCGCCGTCAGCAGCGTGCGGATGTAGTTGGACTGCTCGTCAAATCCGAGTGGATTGTCGTCGAGCGTGCGTAGCAGAAGGGAACCAAGGAGACCGCTCAGGATCAGGCCGGCGAGCGCAGGCGGCAAAGACCCGGCGTGCACCTCGATGGCGTCCCGAAAGAACCGGATGGCGTTGCGAACGACCGCGTTGCCCTCTTCGGTGAGCTGGCTGCGGTGGTAGTCGATGACGAGAAACAGAAAGTTGCGCAGGTACACTTCGTGTTCGCTGACAAAACGGAACATGGAGTCGAGTTTCTCGAAGGGTGTCGCGCCTGTGGCGACGCCCTGCAGCGCCTGCTCCACGGCGCGCACGGCCACGAGGCTGACCATCTGCTCAAAGATTTCTTCTTTGGTGGCAAAGTAATGGTACAGCGTGCCGGTAGAGACGCCGAGGTGCGTCGCGATGCCGCGCATGGTCACGGCGCGATAGCCGAGCGTGGCAAAGAGATCGAACGAGCGGGTCAGCAAATCGGCGCGGTAGGCGTCGTGGTCTACGACTTTGGGCATGGCAAACAATCCACCGGTGGGGACAGCGGGCGCGTCGAGGGCGCTATGTCAGATGGATCGCCACCTGACAACCACGAGGGTGTACGACGAGCGGTGTTTCAGGGCGTGGGGGATTCCGGCGCGTTCGTCAGACCGCTGCGATGGCGTTTGTGCCGGCGTCTGTGGCGGCGGGTTCACTGCGGCCAGCGGAGGTCTCTTCACCGAGGAACCGCTTGCGGTAGGCTGCAATATGGGGGTGCATGACCGCAAACCAGAGCGGCGGAATGGCGGCCAGCACCATCATACCGGGGTAACCGGTGGGAAGCTGTGGACTTTCGTCGAAATGTCGTAGCGTCTGGTAGTGTCGGCGGGCGTTTGCGTGGTGGTCGCTATGCCGGGTGAGTTCAAACAGCAGCATGCGGCCGAGCAGGTGATTGGAGTTCCAGGAGTGAATGGGCAGAACCCGCTCGTAGCGGCCCTCGCCGATCAGGCGACGCGACAGCCCGTAGTGCTCGATGTAGTTGACGGTCTCGAGCAGCAGAATGCCGAACAGGGACGCGACCATGAACGCGAGCAGGGCGACAGGGCCGGCCAGCAGGGCGATGGCGCCAAGTAACGCGCCCTGCCAGACCATCATGCGTACCATCTCGTTCTTCCAGCTCATGACGGGAAGCTCGAGGGCTACCATGCGCTTGCGTTCCAGATCCCAGGCATCGCGGAAGGAGTTCACGACGCTGCGCACCCAGAAGGCGTACAGGTTTTCGCCGTAGCGTGAGGTCGCGGGGTCATCGTGGGTGGACACCCGGGTGTGGTGGCCGCGGTTATGTTCGATGAAGAAGTGCATGTAGAGCGTGGTGGCGAGCAGCGCCTTCGACATGTTCTGCTCGTAACGCCGGCGTCGATGCCCGAGCTCATGGGCGACGTTGATGCCGAGAATGCCGCAGCTGAGTCCCATGGCGATCACGCGTGCGGTCTGCTGCCAGAGCGGCGCATGAGGTTCGGTGGCAAACTTCCAGAGGAAAACCGCCAGCAGGGCGTACTGAATCGGAACCATGGAGTAAATCAGGAGGTCGTAGAGGCGCGCATGCTTCAGCCGTTGCTCCTCGGTCTCGTCGGGGTTCTCGCGGGGGGCTGGCAGGAGCAGCTCGCCGATGGGGATCAGGACGAAGACAAAGATCGGGGGAAAGAAGGCCCAGAGCGAGTTGGAGAGCAACCCGAACCCGGCGACCAGCGGCGCGAGATACGCGAGTATGTATTTGTATCCCAACATGGCGGCTCCGTAATATCGACCGTTCGTTATGGAATAGACGGGCGCTTTCAGTGCGTGGCGACGTAAATCGTTTGGGCGCTGCCGCGCATTCGCTGCGGGGCTTTTATATCGAACGCTTGTTATGCATGACTTGTCTGGCGGAATGAGTCAAGTCGCGTGCATGACATCGGCGAACAATTTTTGTAGGCCTGCGATTGTCGATGAGACGTCAGGGCAGCTCTGAGTGGCGCGAAGGTCAGGACCAGATGATGGACAACATGCGTGATGAATCAGAATCGGTGACGCGCGAACAGGCGAGCGCCGCGGTTCGGGAGCAGGTGGAGCGGTTGTCGGGTCCGCCAGGCGTGACCGTTCCGATGATCGTGGGTGCGCTTCAGGTGGCCGTGCGTCATGGAACGGAGTTGTTCAATGGCGGCGACGTGGAGGGCTGTTTTGAGCTCTATCGGGACACCGCGGACTGGCTGTTGCAAGAGGCCGGTCGTCAGCCCGGTCAGCGTCCGGCGATGGTCGTGGATGTGCTGACAGCGCTGGAAGGGGCGCTGGAACGTGCTCGGCGCGGTTCGGGTTACCACGACCGGGCCTGGTCGTTGCGGCATACCTTCGACTGGCTGATGGCTGACCACTATGCCGAGATGCGGCGGGTGGTGGGCTTGTGGATGATGTCGCAGGCGGTGATTTCACGCGGTGACTTTGACGGTGCGGTGGCCATTCTGGACTCGGCGCTTCGCAACGCGACGGCGATTCGCGGTGGAGTGGACGCCGAAGAGGAAGGGGCCCACGTGTCGTGGATGGCACAGCTGACGGCTGGGCACGCCCGTCTGTTGTCGGGTGACGTTTCGGGCGCCTGGACGTTGATTTCGGAGGTGTTGCTGCTGGCTCCGCACACGCTGTCGCACGTGCCCAACCTGAGCCGCGCGGGGGCACACTGGAAGCTGATGGTGGCCCGGGTAGCACGGGCCTGCGAACAGAGTGAGCAGGGGGTCGATGCCGAGTGTTTTCGGGCATACCTGATGTTGCAGGGGCGCGACGCCGAAGGCGCTGTGAATCTTCTGAGCGGGATGGTGCAGCAGTATCCGACGCACGAGGGCGTGCAGATGTTGCTGGCGCTGGCTATCGCGGCGGCCGCAGCGCCGGTCACCGACGTCGGGACGCAGGATGACGCCGACAACGATGAGTCGGCCGATGAAGGCGAAGACCTGGATGCGGATGGCGTTGAGCAGGATGAGCTGACATTCGCTGCCGATGTCGATGACGAGGCGCTTGCGAGTGAGCTGGAGCATTCGCAGCAGCCCGATTCAGAGGGTGCTGAAGATGTGGGGGTTCCGCCGGAGTTGTGGATGCTGGCGCTGCGGCGGCCGATCGGTGGTTCGGGCGAGCGAAATTGAACCTGAATCGAACACCGTCCGCCTTCACGGCGTGCGGATTCGTGTGTTGCACGCGGGTTTTGGGGCGTGCTGCCGCCCTGAAAGGCCCCGTTCACGGCTGTGTGTCGTGCTGGGCAACTGGGTGGGCAGGTGGTTGGGTAACCCGCCGGTGACAACCGGGTGTCGGAGCGGTTGACGAGTCTGCAGTGCCGGCGTACCACACTGCCTGCGAGCGCGTAGCCGCTCGCGCCGTATTGTGGAGACGTTATGATGAAGACAGACGCTGGGAAGTTTGGTGCGCAGCCAGATGCCGGATGGCATGGCGTGCAGTGGTTCGCGATGGTGACGCTCGGGCTGCTCACCGCATGCGCAGATGACGACGCCGACGACGTGAGTGATGGGCCTGACTCAGGGGCCGACGTACAGACCCCGGATGCGCAGGGCGATGGAAGTTCTCCGGATGGAGGAGAACCTGACGGCGGCAGCCCCGATGGGGGTGCCCTTGAGGTGGTGGATATCCCGGAAGGCTGCAACCCGCTCGCCTTCGAGCACGACTGCTTCTTCCCGTGGCCGAGCGACTTCTTTTTGCAGGAAGATGACTCCACGCCTTCCGGGCGCGCCGTCGTGATTAGCGGTGCCGCGCAGGTGATCAACGAAGACGGGTTGGTTTCGGACTTCAATGAGCTGCATCAGGCCGACGGTTTTTCGCACCATCCGATTATCGCCATGTGGTTTCCCGAAGGGGTGGACACGAGCAGCCTTCCCACGTGGCTCGACGACCCTTCGCCCACCACTGCTCCGGATAGCCCGACGCTGTTGCTGAACGCCGAAACCGGCGAGGCGATCCCGCACTTCGCAGAGCTCGATGCACGCCCGTCTGCGAGTCAGGTGGCGGCCCTCTATGTGCGTCCGCTGGTTAGGCTCGACAACGAGACCCGCTATATTGTGGCGATGCAGGGGCTGACGCAGCCGGATGGTTCACCGATCGAGGCCCCCGAAGGCTTTCGATACGTGCGCGATGGCGTCGCGACGACATCGGCTGCGCTCGATGAGTTGGGTGCCCGCTACGAGACCGACGTCTTTCCGGTGTTGGAGTCGTTTGGCGTGGAGCGCAGTGAGCTGATCCTCGCGTGGGACTTTACCACCCAGAGCCTCGAGAGCGTGACCAGCGACATGTTGCAGGTGCGTCGTCTGGCGATGGAGTCGTTCGAGACAACTCCGCCCGCGGTCACCATTGAATCGGTACAGGAGGGTTCGGGTGAAGGCGGCGTTGGCGAAAGTCTCGCCCCCTACGTGGGGCGCCGCATTTCGGGCACCATTACGGTACCTCTGTATGTGGAGAGCGCCGAAACGGGCGCGTTGCTCGCTCGTGATGAGGCAGGCAACATCGTCCAGAATGGCACGGCTGAAGCCCGGTTCGTCATGCTGATCCCCAGAAGCATCACCGAGGCCGAGGTGCCGACGCCCGAGCGCGTCGTACAGTTTGGCCACGGCTTCTTTGGTGGGCTCGACGAGATGGACAGCGCCACGCAGGCTTCGATCGCCAACGAAGGTGGCTGGACGATCGCCGGCGTGGAGTGGTGGGGCATGAGCGCCCCCGATCTGGGCCCGGTCGCGGGAGCCATCGCCGACAATGCCTCGCGCACGTTCGATTTCACCGATCGACTGCACCAGGGCATGGTCAACTACATGGCTTTTGCCCATGCGCTCGCGACGACCTTTCAGGAGGTCGAGGCTGT
>JAGWVZ010000124.1 GCA_018970625.1 Myxococcales bacterium
ACGGCCGTCGGCGCGCGGCGGGGCGTTACGTCTGGCTCTGGCGGCGGCGATCCCCGCGCGAATCAGGCTGCCGTGCTCCATTTCCATGGCCTTCATGCGGGGAAAGAGCGCCTGCAACGAGATGTCAGCAGCGGCGCCCCCGACAATGCCGGTCACCAGGGCGGGCATGAATACGCGGGCAGCCTCGGGGCCCAGACGCCGCCCTGTAAACTCCAGAACGGATTCGTCGTAGCCGTCGGTGCGACGGGGGATCAGTGGTTCGGCCAGAATGCGCGCCTTCCCTGCGGCCGACAGCAGAGCCGACTTCGCAAACTGCTCGGGGCCGAGTGGCAGGGCCTGTAACTGCCCGTCACCATACAGGAATCGAAGCGCTGACAGGTCGCTGGCCTCCACCAGCTCGTCACCGATGCCCACCTCGTGCGACAGCTCCCAGGTGGACAGCACGTTGGTCAGGAACCCGTTGGCGCCCCGGTCAAACAGAAAGCCTTCCACTCGGTCGGTGCGCGCCGCACCTCCGACCACCGGGGCAGCCTCGAGCACACGCACGCTCGTGCCCGGCGCCTGCTGCAGAATACGCCAGGCAGCGGTCAATCCGCTCAGGCCGGCGCCAACGACGACGACGTCAACCTGCTCGCTGATGGGTGAAACCGCGGGGTGTGTCTTCGAACGGGGGGCGCGCGTAGCCATAACCTGCCAGAGCGATAGAAAGTCAGTCGGGGCGGTGTTCCGCGCGACGATCGAATGCAAGCACTGTGTCAACCAGCGCTGTCACGTGGTCGGGTGGTGTATGGAGCAACATGCCATGCCCAAGATTGAATACGTGCGGGCCACCCAGCCCTGACCGCAGCACAACCGACGCGGCCTGACGAATCGAATCGGGTGGGCCCAGCAGCGCCGCAGGGTCGAGGTTGCCCTGAATGACTTTGCCATGCCCCAACTGTGCGCGTGCCACGTGAATGGGGGTACGCCAGTCAATGCTGATGGCGTCGCAAGGCAGGTCGCCCAGCGTGGGGTAGAGGTGCGTGCAGTCGACTGCCAGATACAGCAACGGAACGCCAAGCGGCCGTAAGGCTTCAAAAATGCGCCTGTTGTATGGCTTCGAAAACGCCTCGTACATCGGAATATCGTGCAGGCCAGCCCACGAATCGAACAGCTGAATGGCCTGTGCCCCGGCCCTGACCTGCATCGTCAGGTAGCGAATGGACACCTCGGTCAGCTTCTCGAGCAGGGCGTGCGCTGCTTTTGGCTCTGCACGCAGGAACCGCCGAAACTGCGCGTAATCCTTCGAGCCACTCCCCTCGATGAGGTACGTCGCCAGCGTGAGCGGCGCGCCACCGAACCCGATCAGAGGCACACGGCAGTCCGAACGAATCAGACGAATGGCCTCACCGACGAAGGGGGTAATCTCATCGATTTCGGGCACCCGCAGCGCTTCAATCTGCGCCAGCGTCCGAATCGGAGTGCCGATGACCGGCCCGGGATTGAACTCGATGTCCACTCCCATCGGCGGCAACGGCGTCATGATGTCCTGAAACAGAATCGCCGCGTCGATCGCATAACGCCGCACGGGCTGTAGCGTGACCTCAGCGGCCAGCTCGGGAGTGCGCGCCATCTGCCAGAACGAGTGCTTCTCTTTGAGAGCGCGGTATTCGGGCAGGTAGCGCCCCGCCTGACGCATGAACCACATGGGAGCGCGCGCTGTGTCTTCACCCTGAAGCACGCGCAGAAAAAGGTCATTTTGCAGGACGGTCATCGCTCACCAGCGGTACAGTTAGGACTCGAAATCGCTCATCGTCGGCGGGGTTGGCAGCGCATGCCTATAACGCAGGCTGCCATGGCAAACGCGATGCCTGTTCACTCTGTCGCGTCGGGCGCCAGCTCATGACCGACATCCTGTGCGTCGTGCATCGATTGTTCATCGCTCGTAAAAAACAGAAACGCCATCACCGGGCGTCGAACGCCGGCCTCCCGAATATAGTCAATGCGTTGCAGCATCCACCCCTTCACGTGGGCCGCGTTCATCTCAGCCGCCAGCTCGTCGTCATCGACGCGAGCGACTTCACGCACGTGCCAGCGCACCGTCATGCCAGCTCTCCACGCAACCAGCGCGCCGCCTGCACGGCATAATAGGTCAGAATCACGTCGGCTCCGGCTCGGCGGAACGCCAGCAGGCCTTCCAGCACAACCGCCTTCTCGTTGATCCACCCATTGGCAGCGGCGGCCTTGAACATCGCGTACTCACCCGACACCTGATACACCGCCAGCGGGAATCGGAACTCCTGCCTGGCTCGCCACACAATATCCAGGTACGGCAGGCCCGGTTTGACCATGACCATGTCCGCGCCTTCCTGAATATCGAGTCCGATCTCCCAAAGCGCTTCATCGCCGTTGGCGGGGTCCATCTGGTAGGTGTACTTGTCGGCTTTGCCGAGGTTGGCTGCTGAGCCAACGGCGTCGCGAAAGGGACCGTACCAGGCGCTGGCGTATTTCGCCGAGTAGGCCAGAATACGGGTGTGAATGAACCCGGCTTCGTCGAGTGTTTGTCGAATCGCACCCACTCGACCGTCCATCATGTCGCTGGGAGCGACCATGTCGGCGCCGGCGCGCGCGTGCGACAGCGCCTGCCGCTGCAGCGCTTCGATGGTCTCGTCGTTGAGCACATAGCCGGTAGCGTCGATCAGGCCATCCTGTCCGTGCGTGGTGTAGGGGTCCAGCGCGACATCGGTAATCACGCCAAGTGCAGGAAACGCTGCCTTCAGCGCTCGAACCGCACGCTGCACCAGACCGTCATCGTTCCATGCTTCGGCGGCGTCGAGCGCCTTGAGTGGCGCGTCCACGACGGGGAACAGGGCCAGCGCGGGAATGCCCAGCCGCACGCACTCGGCCGCCGTCTGCAGCAGAATATCCACAGACTGACGCACGACGCCGGGCATCGAAGCCACGGTCTCGGTCCGATGTTCACCGTCCAGCACAAAGACGGGGTAAATGAAGTGGTCAGGAGTGAGCGTGTTCTCACGCACCATCCGCCGCGAGAAGTCATCGCGGCGATTACGGCGCTTGCGAATCTGAGGGTATTTGCCGCCAGGGTGCATGGTGTCAGCTCTTGTGTGACGCGACGCGGGCGAGTGCGGTCACCAGCGCCGGAATGGTAAACGGCTGCGCCTGTACTCGCACAGCAAAGCCATGCTCTTCAAGCGTGCGCGAGGTCAGTGGACCAATCGACGCAGCAGGCACCTTCAGCAAGGCAGGGAGCTGGGGTCCGGCAGCCTGGACCGTGTAGCGTACAATGTCCGACGACGTGAATGTTAACCAGTCCAGACCCAGTTCAATCGCCTCCAGAAGCCCTTGCGAAGCATATTCAGGCACAAATGAACCATAAACAGGCAAGGCATGGACCGTAGCCCCTGCGTCGTTGAGGCGTTGCGCAAGCGTGGGTCGCGCGTTCTGCGCCTGCGGTAACAACACGCGACGCCCCTCCACACCCGCCTCGATCAGCGCGTCGGCCAGAGCGTCTCCGTCAAAGCGGGAGGGAATCAGGGATGGCTGTACGCCGAACGCTTCGACCGCGTCGCGGGTGGCGGTGCCCACGACACAGACGCGTAAGGAATCGCCGCGCGCCCGGATCAGGGCGGCGGTGGCTCCAGCGTCGGCGTCGAGAAAGAAGCGGGCGGCGTTTTCGGACGTGAACACCAGGTCGTTCGCCGACGACAGAAGTTCACGAGCCTGCCGAAGCGGTCCTCCGCCCTGCAAAAGTTCGAAGGCGATCACCGGGACTTCGACGACCGTAGCGCCCAACTCCCGGAGTGCCCCACCCAGTTTGCCGGCCTGCTGCCGGCTGCGTGTCACCAGCACGCGGAGGCCGGCCAGTGCATGAGCGTCGTGCTCTGTCATCAGGACCGCGGCAGCGACGACTGGTGACGTTCGAGCAGGTTGCGGGCCATCACGCGGCCCAGATCCTGCGCCTGAGCGAGCGGGTCTTCACGCAGCACGACCATGCGTTTGGCTTCGGTGGTGTAACCGGACGCCTCCATGAGGCGGGCCGACAGCACCAGCCCGTTGAACTCGTCACGACGGGCCCATGCGGCGAAGGGCGTGTGACAGTCCCCTTCAATCGCGCTCAGGCAGGCTCGTTCGGCGGTAACGGCGAGGCGTGTATCTGCGTGATCGAGCGGGGCGAGCAGCGCTCGCGTATCGGTATCGTCGATGCGCGCTTCAACCGTTACGCAGCCCTGTGCAGGTGCGGGCAGGAATCGTGGGGGGGCCAGAACCTGAAACGAATCGTCCCATACATTCAGACGGCGCAGACCAGCCTCGGCCAGAACAACCGCGTCGAGAGCGTCGGCACCGAATCGTTTGTTGAGGCGGGTCTCCACGTTGCCGCGGATACTCACCACTTCGACGTCGGGACGGAGTGCGCGCAGCTGAGCACCGCGGCGAAGCGACGTGGTGCCTACGCGAGCCCCGGGCGGCAGCGTGTCGAGGGTTTCGCCGGCTCGAGCGGGACACAGCACGTCGAAGGCCGACGCTCGCTCGGGATAGGCGGCAAGCATCAGACCCTCGGGCTGATCCGTGGGCATATCTTTGAGGCTGTGAACGGCGATATCGACCTCGCGGTCGAGCAGTGCCTGCTCAATCTCTTTTACAAACAGACCTTTACCGCCGACCTCGGAGAGGGGTCGGTCGACGATCTGGTCACCTCGAACCTTGATGATGACCAGCTCTACCTGAATGCCGGGGTGAAGGGCCCGTAGAGACGACTCTACCCAGCGCGACTGCCAGAGTGCCAGTGCGCTACCGCGCGTACCGATTCGAATGTTCATGCGATTCAGGTTCTGCCAGCGGCGCCGGTAGGCGCAGGAGTTCGTTCCGAGGGGTTATCCGACAGGTCGAACAGACTGCGCACGGCGGCGACGAGCATCTGGTGGTGGTCCGAAGCCGACGAGCGCCTGAGGGTGGCCGTGGGTTCGTGCAGGACCTTGTTGATGAGAGAATGTGCGAATCGCTCCATGGCCTTGATGGCCTCGGGCGGCAGGTCCGGGTTGGCGCGCCGAAGGCGTTCGAGCTCTTCGTCCTTGAGGCGGGTCAACTTCTCACGCAGCGAGACGATCGTGGGCACGACCTGCGCCTCGGCGATCCAGGCGAGCATGAGGTCGGTCTCGCGGCGAGCGATGTCTTCGGCCTTTACGGCTTCGGTGCGGCGATTGGCCCGATTGGCCTCGACGACCTGCTGCAGGTCATCGACGTCGAACAGGTACACGTTCTGCAACGAGTCGCAGCGGGGGTCGATGTCGCGCGGCACGGCGATGTCGATGAGAAACAGCGGCCTGTACTTTCGGCGGGCCACCGCCGCTTTGACGGCGTCGTAACGCACCACGAAGTGCTGCGACCCGGTGGACGAGATCACGATATCCACGCGGGTGAGCAGGTCGTCGAGCTCGTCGAGTCCGTGCGCAGTGCCGCTCATGCGGAGCGCGAGCTCCTGCGCTTTTTCGGGCGAGCGGTTGACGATGTGGATGCGGTCGGCGCCGGCCGAGCGCAGGTGTTGCACCGACAGCGCACCCATTTTGCCAGCGCCGAGCACGAGAACGCTTTTGCCTTTGAGGTCGTCGAAGACTTTGCGGGCGAGCTCGACGCCGGCATACGAGACAGAGACAGCATTTTCGGCGATGGCGGTCTCGGTGCGAACGCGCTTGCCGACGTGAAGCGCCTGATTGAAGAGCCGATTCAGGACGGGTCCAGTTCCACCTGCGTTCTGCGACGCTGCGTACGCGCGTTTGACCTGACCCATGATCTGCGGTTCGCCAAGCACGAGCGAGTCCAGCGAACCGGCGACGCGGAACAGGTGCTGAATGGCCTCATTGTCGCGGCGCACGTAAAAGAACCGTTCAAACCAGGCGGCTGGCACGCGGGCCTGCTCGCCCAGAAACGTCAGCACGTGCTGGACAACGGCGGATTCGTCGCGAGCGCTCAGGTACAGCTCAAACCGGTTACAGGTGCTGAGTACGGCGGCCTCTTCGACCCCGGGCAACCGCAGCAGCGCGTGCAACAGCTCCGACTCGGCTCCTTCGGCCACACTAAAGCGCTCTCGCTCCTCGACGGGCGCGATGCGGTGGCTAGTGCCGAGGAGCAGAATCGAAGAAGACATCGGGACCGTGATAGGCAGGAAATGTGCCAGCGTCAGGAGACCAGATAGAAGCCAAGTACAGCAAAGGTGACCGCACATCCAGTAACGGTCATCCACGCCGCCTGTCTGCCGCGCCAGCCGCTGGTGATGCGGGTCTGAATCACAGCGCCGAACACCACCCATGCAATAACGGCGAGGGTGGTACGAAAGTCGAAGATCATGCCCTGTGCGCGCATCGCGCTGGTGATCCCCATCAGAATCGCCACGGAGTAGGTAATGAAGCCCACCGTGACGAGGTGAAAAATCGCGGAGTCGAGCGCATTGAGGCTGGGCAGGCGATGAAAGAGTCGCCCGAATGAACGCTGTCTGAGCTGCCTTTCCTGCAGCAGGTAAATCATGGACAGGGCAGCCGCGAGCGCAAACGAGCCAAGACCCACAAGCGCCAACCCAACGTGCACCGCGACGATCGCGTCAACGCCGGGGGTCAGTACGGTGGTACGGCTTTGTTCGAGTAGAAAAAACGCCATCAAAAGCGCGCACAACGGCGTCACAAGCGCGCCGGCGCCGCGCATGGGCCACCGCACGTTGGACACCAGAAAACCACCGGCAATGAACAGCGCAAGCACGCCCGTCACGTGGCGGGCAGACAGCAGCGCACCCGCGCCGGACTCCACAATGACGCCCACAATCGCGAGCAGCGTCAGCAACATGGAGATCGCGATGCCCACGCGAGACACGCGTGGCGTACGCTCACGCTCCCCGAACAGGTCGGTCATGTAAACGGCTCCAGTCCCACTGAAGGCGATCACGGCAAAGGCCGCCGAGACCACGGTCAGTGGCACGCCACCCGCCACGGCGCTGTCGGCCACGAGGGGGGCAAATGCCATGAATGGGGCACAGAGCATGTCACGACCGGCGTAGAAGACGGGTTCGCGGTGTCTAAGAGGACAACACGGGAAAGTCCAGCCTGAACCGGGCGATACGCCCGAAGGTGTCAGTCACCCGGCGACGATAAACCCCTGCACGGGTTCGCCTGATTCAGCGCGCGAGAACACCGACCGCCCTGCCAGCACCACCCTCACCAGCCAGCCTCACCGCGTCCGCGTGCCAATCTGCACGGCCACGTGCGTGATTGCACGCACGCAGACCACGTATTGCCTGGCACACCGGAAACGTCCGCGCCGAACGCCGACTAGGCGCGCGCGCTCGCCGGAGTCCACGAGGTGCGACGAGCAGGACCTGCGATCTCTTTCAGGCGCGGGTCCAGAATACGGTTGTCTTCGTCGACGAGCACCACCGTGGGTTCCCATGTGCGCACGAGAGACTCTTCGACGTCGGTGAACGTGGCGATGATGACCTTGTCGCCTTTTTTGACCAGGTGCGCCGCCGCGCCGTTGATACAGCACACTCTGGACCCCCGGGGTCCCCGCAGCGCGTACGTCTCCAGCCGCGTACCACGGGTCACGTTCCACACGTGAACCGCCTCGAACTCGGCGATGTCCGCAGCCTCCATCAGGTCTTCGTCCAGCGTAATGGAACCTTCATACTCCAGGTCAGCGTCCGTGATCACTGCCCGATGTATCTTCGACTTGAACATCCTGCGCATGAGAGCTCCAGAGGGTCTGATCCGTTACGTGGCGCTCCGGGGCTGGATGCACCCGTTCGGGATCGTTGCGGCAACCGGCATTCCGGTTTCGCGGCTGCAGTGTGCGGCAGAGGCCGCGTATCAAGAGTGACGCTTTCGATCAACAAAAGGCTCATCTCAGGTTCGCGCCCCTGTCACTTTCACACCGCGATTCCCCCATCATCGACGTACAAATCTCACCCTTGACTTCGCCTATTGTCACACTAGGCAGGTCAAGAATCTCACCCCTGTGGATGCGCCATGACCAACTTCAAGTCTTACCTCGAGTCCATCAAAACACAGATCCACGAGATCTCGGTCGATGAAGCCGACAAGCGTCTGCAGCAGGGCGTGGCCTTTATTGACGTCCGCGAACCCAATGAGACCGCTGACGGCCACCTCGCCGGTGCCTCACTCATCCCGCGCGGCCTACTGGAGAGCCGGGTAGAAGACAAGTTTCCCAATCGCGACCAGGAGATTGTGCTGTACTGCGCCGGCGGAATGCGGTCGGCGCTCGCCGCGCACAGCCTGCAGCTGATTGGCTACACGCGCGTCTCGTCGATGATCGGTGGCTTTGCCGCGTGGAAGCAGGTGGGCAACAGGTTCACGGTGCCGTTTGTGTTCACCGCCGACCAGCAGACGCGCTACAGCCGCCACATGATCATCCCCGAAGTCGGTGAGGAAGGTCAGCGCAAGCTGCTGGGCGCGCGCGTGCTGATGCTGGGCGCCGGCGGCCTGGGCTCACCGTGCGCCTACTACCTCGCTGCTGCCGGTGTAGGCACCATCGGTCTTATCGACTCCGACGTCGTGGACCGCTCCAACCTGCAACGACAAATCCTGCACAACGACGCCCGCGTAGGCTGGTCAAAGGTCGAATCGGCGAAAAAGACCATCAACGACCTCAACCCCGACGTGAAGGTCAACGCCTACGATACCCGCCTGACCGCAGAG
>JAGWVZ010000125.1 GCA_018970625.1 Myxococcales bacterium
CGCCAAAACACGTGTTCGTTGACTCCCGCACCGAGCCCCCGCACAACGCAACGCACGACTGGCAACCCCATGGACTCACCTTGTCGTGGAGACCTGAACTGAGAGCCCTGGTGGTCGAGCCGCTGGCCGCCACCCGACGCATGCTCTGCGAGATGCTGCAGCAGCGGGGGTTTGTGGTCGGCGAAGCGGCCGATGCAGATGCGGCAGTCGTTCTGCTGCAACGCGAGCCATGGGGACTCGTCATCTTTGACGGCGCCATGCCCGAGCATGAATCGCTTCGGTTCTGTCGTTGGGTGCGAGCGCATGGGAACGCCCTGCTGGTTGCCCTGACGTCCATCGATGACCCTGTTCGCCTGCCGTCGTTGCTGGAGGCCGGCATTGACGACGCCCTGATTCGGCCGCTCGACCACCGCGTCGCGATGCTCCGGCTTCAGCTGATCGCCCGACGTGTATCGGAGCGCATGGAGCTGCTGCGTTGCACCGAGCTGAACCGCGCGCTCGAGCAGCGGTTGGGCCAGCCACCCGCCGACCTGGTCGCGCACCACCCGGTCAGCCGACAGCTCGCCGATCAGGCCCGACTGGCCGCGCAGTCCGACGCGCCCGTATTGCTGACCGGCGAAGCCGGCTCTGGCAAAGAGTACACCGCCCGCATCATCCACGGACTTTCAGGGCGGCGAACCGCTCCGTTTGTGATGCTCGACCCCACCGCCTGCGCCGACTCGGCGCTCGAACAGCTGCTGTACGGACATGCTCGCGGCCACGAAGGACAGCCCGACGATCGTCGCGGCCTGCTCGAAGCCGCCGATGGCGGGACCCTGTTCGTTACCGAAGCGGCCGCGCTCTCGCCCCGCATTCAGGCGCTGCTTGTACAGTCGCAACGCGAAAGGCAGGCAACTCGTCTGGGGTCCACCACCCCGGTCAGCGTCGATGTCCGCCTGATGGTCGCCTCGCGACACACCCCGGACGCGCTCGGCGCGCTCCTGCGAGACGACTTTTACTGGGCCGTGCGCGTGTTCGATACGCGCGTGCCATCGGTGCGTGAGCGACGCGATGACCTGATCCCCATGGCGATTCAGCTGCTCGCTGACGCTTCACGCGCTCGACAGGGCGGTGGCCCTCATCTGTCGCGTCCGGCCATGGAGCGCCTGATGGCGTGGCACTGGCCTGGCAACGTCCGCGAGCTGCGCAATGTGCTCGCCTACGCGATGGCCGCCTGCGATGGCCAGACCATCCAGGCTGGCGACCTGCCCGACTGGGTTGCTCCGCACTGGGTCACCATCGATGACCGGGCGAAAATCCGCCCGCAGCGTACGCATGCGCTCGAAGTTCCCGCCCACGACAACACGGACCTCCGCCCTGAAACCGTGCTCGCGCAGCCGCGTAAGGGACGCTCCCGCGATGACGAGCGCACGGAGCTCGTGTCGGCGCTGGTTCGTGCCGGCGGAGTTCGCAGTGACGCCGCCGACCTGTTGGGAATCAGTCGGGTCGCGCTCTGGAAGAAGATGAAACGTCTCGGCGTCGACTTCCCCGTGCGCGTCGGTTAGGCACAACGAAGCACTGAGTGCCTGTCGCAAACGACACGCATCCAGACTTTAAGCGCTGTTTTGCCATGGCGTGCGCTTATGATTCAACCGGTAGCCATATCGTGGCCCCGGGTGATTCGGTCGCGAAAGCCGCGCCTCATGGGCGATTGTCGGCCGGGTTGCCCACGCACCACACGCCGACGCGCTCGTTCAGGGTCAGTTGACCAACCAGGTACGGAGCTTGCCGAGGTTCGTGCCAACCATCCGACGCCGACACGACCAGCATCACCGCCCACCACCACCACAGCGAACGCAACCTGCCCAACAGAATCGGCAGGCCAAAGACGCTGCCGACGCGCTCGTTCTTGCGCAGCGGACGTCGCCAACGGCTGACTTCAGGGCGGTGCGCCGCCTGAATTTCGGTGGAACAAACGGGCTCCACCACGCATTCGGCGACCTCCACGGGGTCCACTTCAGCGCGCGGCGCACTCGCCGAGGGTGCCTGCAGAGGGGGGGCATGTATCGACTCAGCGGCGATACCCGGCACCTCAATCGCGTCGACAGCGAGGCTTTGGGCGAGAATCGTACCTGCGCCGATGGGTTGTGCAGCCAGCGGTTCCGACTGCGCTGCGCCCGACGACCCGTTCACAGGTTCGGCGTCCTTTGGCTCGTTATTCCCGGAAGCAGCCATGCAAATGCTCGAAAGAGAATGACGACTCGGGCGCACCGCAGGCAGGGTCAACCCACAGACGGTGTGCGGCACGTTCGCCACGCGACAACGCTAGAGCAGCCAGAAAGACAAGTCCAGTCAGGGTTCGAGCGCGTCTGGCAAACAGGACCGCCCGGTCCATCGACACGCGGTTCACTTCCTGTTAGAACATCGTCACCTGCTCGTCTCGTGATTGTGTTCGGAGTCATGACCATGAAGTCTCAAAAGAGCGTCGTTCGCTTCGGTTTGCTGTTGTGTTGTCTGACGCTTGCCCGGTGCGGTTCCCCGGGTTCCTCAAGCAGTCTGGACGCGGGAAGTCAGGCCGACGACGTCACCGACACCACCGACACAGAGACCGATGCTGCGGCGGACGCGATCGGTATAGCGGACGTGCAGGACACGTTCACGGCGGACACGGGCGATGGTGCGACCGACACGAGCGACACCGATGCTGAATCGGACGCAAGCGGAAGCATCGGGACGCCCTGCGAAGGAGACATCGACTGTGCGAGCCTGGAGTGCATTGATCTGGCGGTGGGCGACGCGCCTGGCATTTGTTCCGAGATATGCGCGCTTGATGAAGACTGCCCGGAAGGCTTTGACTGCGTGCTGATCGCGAGCAGCGGCACCGACGCTGAGCGCAAGTGCATTCCCGTGGATTACTGCGCAGACGCCGATGGCGACCAGTTTGGCATTGGGCCCGGATGCCTGGGGATTGACTGTAATGACAACGATCCGGCGGTGAATCTGGCTGCCGATGAGATCTGCGACGGCATTGACAACGATTGTGACGAAGAGACGGACGAGAACAGCGTCGACGTTGGGAGCGACTGCGTCACCGGTTTTCAGGGGGTTTGCGCCAGCGGTCGCGACAGCTGTGTGGAAGGCAATGTGCAGTGTGTAGCGGTCGCATCGCCGACGGCAGAAGTCTGCGACGGCCTCGATAATGACTGCGACGGCGAGGTCGACAACGATCCGACTGACCTGGGCACGTGGTATCCGGACGCCGATGGTGACCGGTTTGGAAGCACATCCGGAGCGCTTCAGTCGTGCTCGGCGCCGGTGGGGTATCTGGCTGACGCAGGCGACTGTGACGACTCGCGCGCCACCAGTAACCCGTCAGCGACTGAGATCTGCGACGGTTTCGACAACGACTGCGATGGCGAGAACGACGAGGCCCTGCTCCTGAGCTGGTACCGCGACGCCGACGGAGACCGCTTTGGTACAGAAACGGACACCGTACAGGCCTGCACCGCCCCCGAAGGGTATGTGGCCGCTGGTGGTGACTGCGATGACACCCGCGCCAACAGTAATTCTGCCGCAACCGAGATCTGTGATGGTTTCGACAACGACTGCGATGGCGAAACTGACGAGGCCCTGCTCCTGAACTGGTACCGCGACGCCGACGGAGACCGCTTTGGCACAGAAACGGACACCGTGCAGGCCTGCACCGCCCCCGAAGGGTATGTGGCAGCAGCGGGCGACTGCAACGACACACGCAGCGATGCGAACCCAGCGGCCACCGAGCTCTGCGACAGCATCGACAATGACTGCGACGGCAGCATCGACGAAGATGGCCGCACCCCCTGGTATCGTGACGCCGACGCGGACGGGTTTGGTAACGCGGCCGACAGCGTGCTGCAGTGCGGCGCCCCGGACGGCTACGTCAGCAACGACGACGACTGCAATGACGACAACGCGGATGTCTCTCCCGCCGCGGCAGAGCGCTGCAACGGCACCGATGACAACTGCGACGGCAGCGTCGATGAACCCACCGCTGTGGACGCCGCCACCTGGTTCGTTGACGGAGACGACGACACTTTTGGCTCGGCCACGGCCACCGAGCGCGCCTGCACGCAACCCACCGGATTTGTGGCCAGCGCCACCGACTGCGATGACACTCGCTCCGACGTCAATCCGCTGGCTACAGAAGTGTGCAATCTGCGCGATGACGACTGCAACGGCAGCATCGACGAACCCAGCGCTGCGGATGCCACGACCTGGTATCTGGATGGCGATCGCGACACCTACGGCGATCCGGGTACCTCGCTCGTGGCCTGCACACCGCCGGCTGGTTACATCGCCGACAACACCGACTGCGATGACACACGCGCCCTGTCATTCCCCGGCGGAACAGAGCTCTGCAACGGCTTTGACGATAACTGCGACGGCACCGCTGACGAAGACACCGCCGTGGACGCCGATATCTGGTACGCCGATGGCGACAACGACCTGTTCGGAGACAACGACACCACCGCCATCGCATGCGTGGCACCGGCGGGATATGTCGCCGACAACTCCGACTGCGACGACCTGAACGGCTTGATCAACCCCATCGCCGACGAGACCTGCGACAGCATCGACAACAACTGCAACGGCAGCGTGGACGAGCCGTCGGCCATTGATGCCAGCGTGTGGTACGCCGATGCCGACACAGACACGTTCGGCAATCCGGCATCGTCACAACGCGCGTGCGAGCAACCGGCTGGATTCGTGGCCAACGCGCTGGACTGCAACGACACCCTCAGCGGTGTGAACCCCGTCGCGACCGAGGTCTGCAACCTGATTGACGACGACTGCGACCTCGCGATCGACGAAAACGACGCCGCCGACGCCACCACCTGGTATTTCGACGGCGACAGCGACACCTGGGGCGGCGCCACTACCACCCGCAGCTGTGTGGCTCCCGCCAACTACGTGAACCGCACCGGCGACTGCAACGACGGCAACAGCGCCATTAACCCCGGCGCAACCGAGACCTGCAACGGCGTCGATGATAACTGCGCCGGTGGCATTGACGAGGGTTCACCCGCGAACGCCAGCAACTGGTACCGCGACGCCGACGGCGATGGTTTCGGCAACGCCGCTGACCTGCTGCGCCGCTGCGCACAGCCAGGGGGCTACGTGGCAGATGCCAGCGACTGCAATGACGGCAACTTCGGCATTCG
Organism: Myxococcales bacterium; assembly: GCA_018970625.1. The sequence goes on from JAGWVZ010000125.1 coordinate 5,181, forward strand.
GCCCGGAGCCCCCGAGTTCTGCGACAACATCGACGCCAACTGCAACGGCCTGGGTGATGAGCCCTATACCGCCTGGTATGTCGACAACGACGGTGACGGTGTCGGCGCCGGAGGCGCTGTCTTCGCCTGCTCCAACCCGGGCGGCCGGGTCACCGGTGGCAACGACTGCGATGACTTCAACTTCCGACGCACGCCCGGTCGCGCCGAACGATGCGATGGCCTCGATAACAACTGCGACGGCACCTTCACCTTCATCAACCGTCGTGGACGCACCGTCGAGTATGACGCCAGCTGTCAGAACTTCGGCGGTGGCAACTCCAACGACCTGTGCTTTGGCGAGGCCTGGAACGGGCAGGGTTACATGCACTGCCACTACCACCAGTCATTCGACTCGGCGCGAGGCGTTTGTCAGGCCCGCGGCATGGACCTGGCCGATATTCAGTCGGTTGACGAGAGCAACAATGTCCTCAATGCGTTCAATGGTCAGGATGGTGAAACCTGGGACGACCTGTGGCTTGGTGGCCGCGAAAATGGTTCGGCTCGCAATCACAACTGGGTGCGCCTGAATGTTCCGGTGGCAGACATCGGGCTGTGGCGTGCTGGTGAACCCAGCAACGACTCCGGCGGCGGCAGTGACGACTGTCTCTCTGCCAGACAGTCAGACTTTCGCTGGAACGACCGCAACTGCGGCGGCAGCATTGAGTTCATCTGCGAGTGGTAAACGCCGCTTGAAGCGAATCGCAAAGGCTGCTCCACATGGACGAGTCGATGCAAACGTCGTTCGCTTCTCGCACCCCAAGGGCCCCCATGCGCAGGCTTCTCTGGCTGATCCTACTCTCGATCGCCTTCCTGCTGCTCGTTGGACAGGCTCAGGCACAGGAGCCCTCCTCACCTGTCGAGTCGGACACAACGCAGACGCCACCCCCTGACCGCTGCGACGGCCTTGCCGACGCAGACGCATGCTGGGACCTGGCGCTGGGCCTGCTGCAAAGGGGCGAATGGGATGCCGCTACCTCGGTGATGCGTTCGTTCGCGCGCCTCTGGCCAGACGACGATCGAAGCAGCCGGGCGCAGGCGGTCGCCGACGCGATCGAGTCTTCGGGCCGCACCCGAAACGAATCCAGCCTGATTCAGCAGAGCGGGCGCATAGAGCTCATTGTGTTTTCCACCCTCTATGGCGCCGGACTGGGCGGCCTCGTCGGCAGCTTTGATGACCGCGATGACTCTACGGTAGCCATTACAAGCGCTGTTGGTGGCCTTGCTGGGCTCGCCACCAGCATTTTAGTGACCAGAAACCGACCTGTTAACGCTTCACAGGCCGCGCTCGTCTCGGCTGGCGCGGTGTGGGGTTTTGGCATCGGCGCGATCGGCTCACTCACCATCGACCCGGGTCAAGCGACCGGGCAGAGCTGTGAAGGACCAGACTTCTGCGACTACCCGACCTCGCGCGAGCCGCGCTGGCGCGAATGGGGCATCGGAATGTCGCTGGCCGGCCTGACCGGCGCCGCGGTTCTGGCCCACAGGTACCCCAACCTGCCACGTGGCGACATCGCGCTGGTGAACGCGACAGGGCTGTGGGGGACGATCTTTGCAGGCGAGCTCACCGGGCTCCTTCTCGGTGACAACCACATCGGGGAATACTCCGTGCCACGCGGTGCCCTCGCCGGCACCCTGCTCGGCCTGGGTGGTGGCGCCGCGCTGGCAAGTCGACTCGACATGTCAGCCAACCGTGTGCGTCTGGGCAACCTCGGCGGCGCGCTCGGCGCCGGCGTCGGATTCGCCGTCATCTCTCAGCTTGGTGACGCCGACACCCGAACCGTCATCGGCATTCAGCTGGCATCGCAGGTCGTTGGCATTACCTCGGCCCTGTTATTGACCCGCGAACGCGCCCACAGCCGCCGCGACGCCGAAGCCACTCGGCCGACTTCACGCCCCCCTCTGGTCTGGAATGTCGCACCCGCAACCCTGAACGACGGCGCACGACAGCACGCCGGCATGATGTTCAGCGGTTCGTTCTGAGCGCGCTGCCCGGCACGTTGCGCTCCCCACACCGTGAAACCAGAGTCACTGAAATAAGGGTTCAGGGCGGCAGATGAACCACTGTGGGCATACCCACAATGCCTGACCATACATCAACAGGTCCAGCCAACACCGCCCTGCAACAATCAGGCATCCAGCGCTTCGATGGTTGCCTGGGCGACGTTGCCACCGGTCAGCACGCCGACAATCGGCCCTTCGAGTTGGTTCAGATAGCCGGACCGCCAGGCGGCACACACAACAGCCGCGCTACCTTCGAGCAGCTGACCCCGGTTGCGCCACGCATCCACCATGGCCGTTGCGATCTCAGCCTCGGTGACTGTCACGGTCTGCACACCATAGCGCTGGGCTTCTACCACTGATGTCGCACCGGCGCCGCCCTCAAGGCCCTCGGCCAGCGTCTCGGTGGCCGGCCAAGTGGCAAAGAGCTGATTCGCCTGCAGACTGCGGGTGAACGCCGGCGATGCCTCGGACTGCACCGTAACCACCCTCACGCGTCGCGCCAGGGTTCGCAGAACAGACAGGATACCCACCAGCAGGCCGCCTCCGCCGACGGGCACCACAACGGTCTGCACATCGGGGCAGGCCGCGAGCACCTCGCGCATCAGCGTGCCGCCATTGCCGGCCATCACCAGCGTGTCATCGAATGGACTGACAAACGGAACGCCTTCCTGCGTTGCCAGCAGTCGCGCCCATCGTTCGGCGGCGTCGTAACCCGGCTCGGCGCAGACCAGCACACGGCAATACGCCTCCATCTTGCGGCGCTTCACCTCGGGACAGTCGCGCGGCACCACAATCTGCGGCTGAATACCCAGCTGCGACCCGGCCCATGCAAGGCCCACCCCGTGGTTACCTGCCGACGCCGCGACCACGTGCGTCATCCCCAGTTCCCGGGCACGCGACAGCACTGTAACGGCACCCCGCACCTTGAATGCCCCCGTTGGCAGACGGTGCTCGCACTTCATCTGAAGGCCGTCCCAGGACTCCAGCGGTGACTCGGGGAGTAAGCGGGCTACAGCGAGCGAAGCAAAGTCGATGTCGGCCGCGCTCGGCGCAGGCGCAGAGATCTCAATGGCCATTCAGCTTACACGGGGTAGCGAGGGCGGGTCTGGTCGCCGACGTAGCGCAATCGACACGCGCGCGTCCAGTATCCCACCGGCCACTTTCGCACGCTCACCAGTTGCGAGTGACCTGAATGTCGTGAACCTGTGTGTAGCCGAGCGAGCGAAGAATCCGAGCAGCCTGACTGGAACGATTGCCGCTGCGACAATACACTATCACCGGACGGTCGGTAGCACCGAGCTGCGGTGCTGCATCGCCAATGACTTCGACAGGAATATTGACGGCCTGTTGCATGTGACCGCCCGAGAACTCAGCAGGCGTGCGCACGTCCACAAGAATCGCACCCTGTTGCATCAGCTCATGAAACGTCGTTTGATTCAGGGCAGGGTTGGC
>JAGWVZ010000126.1 GCA_018970625.1 Myxococcales bacterium
GGGCGCAACCTGCGCGCCCCTTCATCTCTCCTCATGTTCGGGTTTTGCAGCTTCCTGTGGTCGGCTGCCGCCTGTGCGCCTCAAACCGGAGACGCCTGCATCGCCAGCACGGAGTGCGGCCCTGGGCAGGTGTGTGACACCACCTCGCCGGGTGGCTATTGCATTGAATACGGTTGCATCGACAACGGCTGCGCCGAGGAAGCCATCTGCGTTGAGTTCTCTCAGGTAAGCGCCTGCATGCGACGCTGCGACTCGGATTCGGACTGCCGTAACCGCGACGGCTATGTGTGCCGCGATGATGTAGGCTCGGTGCCTTTCTGCTATGTGCCCACTTCGTCGGAGGGCAGCGGCGAGCCCTGACTCCGGCGTCCTCTCGTCGCACGTATGGCAGGGCGGTCGAAGAATCGGCCATGGCGCTTCGATGCAAAATCGCTAGGCTCGTGCTCATGTCGCTGCACTCTCCCCGAAATCGCTCCTCGCCGTCGCGGTGGCTCTGGGCCATTATCGCCAGCATCGCGGCTCACATGTCGCTGGCCATCGTTGTGTCGTTGTGGCGACTGGTCTCGAGTGAAGCGGCCTCGGACGCCTCTGCCGGCGAGCAGGTCGAGCGTGAAGAGGCACCAGACGAAGGATCTCAGACGGCTAACGCCGAAGGCTCTACCCAGCCACCCGAAACCGATGAGCGCGAGCAGCGCCCTGCATTCGAGGTGGTGACCATCGTCGAGAGCGAGCCCAACGACGAGGTCGTCGCTGCGCGTGAACCGGAGACGGCTCCCGACCCACAGCCGGCCCCGGAACCTGAACCAGAGCCAGAAATCGAACCCGAACCCGTGGCAGAGCTTTTGCCTCCGCCACCCGAGCCGGAACCAGCTCTCGTCGAGCCGGAACCCGAGCCTGCTGCGCCCGAGCCGCCTCGGATTCCCGAGGACATGAATCGGGTGTCGGTCGATCAGGTCGAGTACAACGACGAGCTGAACCTCGAGGCCGAGTTTCTCGCCGAGCAGGACAACCGCGTAGATGAGCAGACTGTCGCTCAGGACACGGTGCTGTTCGATGAACACGACGAAACGCAGCAGGCTGGCGATAGCTCGGCTCGCGACGAGAACGCGGGAGACGAGTCGCCGCAAACACCAGCGGCCGACGATGCCGCTGAAGTCGCCGGCCTTGTCGCGGGCAGCACCACTGCTCAGGGCAGCGCGCAGGCGTCCGACGACCGCGCCGCGCAGCCCGCCCCGCCCGATGAGGTGCAGCAACCGGCACCCGGGTTACGCTCCACAGAACCACCCCGCCCAGCGGTCGCCGAGAGACCCGAGGTCGCGGGGCAGCCCGAACCCACCGTGACACCGACCGAACCGCTGCCTTCACGGGACGCGACTGCCGACCAACTGCCAAACTCCGAAAACGGCAATGTCGCGCAGCCCGAGACGGCGCCCGCGCCGTTTCAGGCGTTCACCGCAGCAGCCGCTGCGCAACGCGCGGTGGCTGCACAGCAGGCCATCGGTAGCGAGGGGCCGCTGGTTCGGCGCGTGGTGGAGCAGGGCGATGAGGCCTGGCAGGAGGTATTCGGGGAACGCAACGCACGTGACCGCGAACGCGTCGCGCGTGAAGTCGCGGAAGCGTCTCTCGCCGGCGACCATGAGGGTCGCTGGGAACGCACGCGCGGCACGCTCGAAAACTTCGACGTCCACGTGGCGGCCGGCGCCGAGACGGCCCTGAATACGACATCGTCACCTTTTGCAGCTTATATTCACCGGTTGCATAACGAAATTCATCCTTACTGGACCGATTATCTGATTCGACTCTCCTTGTCGGAAGGCCCGTCTTCGCCCCTCTCGGATTTGAGTCTGACATGCACGCTCGAATATGTGATTACCCGCGAAGGTGAGGTCGCCGATGTTCGTATTGTCAGTCAGGCGCGGGAGTCATTGTTTACCGCCGAAGCCGTGAATATGCTGTATTCTCTGGGACCCTATCCGCCGCCACCGGCCGCCATGTTATCCAGCGATGGAAATACCTATATTCACTGGCGCTTTCAGCGTGATAACCGAGCGTGTGGTACCTTTGGTGCGTCGGTGCATTTCCTGCCCGGCGAAGGGCCGGTCGATGAAGGAAAATAATATGCTGCCACGTTCGCTTGCAGAATCATGTCATTGGGCATTCGTTCATCGTTCTGTTGTGGAATGGAACCGTTTATCCCAGACGGTGCTGAGTGCGATGGTTCTCGTGATCTCTGCGTCGGCTTGCGGGAATGACGACCCCGAGCTCTTCGAACTGGCGGAGCCCGAAATCACCGCAGGTTTCGTACAGGCGTGCGCCGAAGGTTCGTTGCCCGATGCGCTTTCCTTTGTGTGCGAGATGGAACAGCCAGCCGGCTGGTTTGGGTCGGGCTGTGCGGGTGTCACCTCGGTGTTGGAGAGTTGCACCAGCAATGGGCAGGCCTACCGTCAGGAATTATGCGGCCAGTTGGTGTCCCTGAATGCGTCGGTCATCGCTGTTCTGCGCCGGGTGGATGGCCGGACTGATGCCCTGCTGGTGCGCGACGCTGAGTTTCGGTTCGGTCGCCCGTTTGACGCCGCCATGGACCAGTGGCAGGCAGAGTTTGAGGCGGCTGGTTGTGTGGCCTCGACCCGCACCACAACATTCGATGCCGTCGTCTGGCAGCGCTTCACCTGCGCTGACTGGGTCGGCTACGTCGAGGTGGTCGCCGAATCTGCCGACGTCATGGCGCTGTGGGTGGGAGCTTCACGACCTGGTTCAGTGGAGTGTCTCGTGAACCGGGACGCCTGACAGGGCGCGTGGCAAACGTCATGCGCGCACCAACCTTGCGAACAGGGGCTTCAGCCTTCAGGATGCAGCACAAGCATTTCTGACTCCCCATGGGCAAGCCATGTCCACCGTTGTCCCTTCCTCGCCTCGCATTGAAAACACCTGGGAAGCCGACCACGCGCTGCGGCGCATGCTGCGGCAGACCCTCACGCCGGTTGCCATGGAGCGGCTGCTACCCCGCGCCACTGCACTGGGACGGCTTGCAGGCGGCCAACTCTTTGACCTCGCGCGGGAAGCCGAGCTCAACCCGCCTGTGCTCCGGTCCTACGACGTCTATGGCGCGCGCATCGACAAAATCGTCACCTCGCACGCCTGGAACCAGATCACCGACATCGGCGTAGAGCACGGCATCGTGGGCAGCGGACACGATCGCTCGTTCGGCCCCGAAGCCCGACTCGTACAGCTCGCCCTGCTACATGTGTTCTCGCCCTCGTCCGCTTTCGTCATGTGCCCGATGGCCATGACCGATGGCGCCGCCACGTTGCTGACCCCCTATCGCGACGACCCGCGCTTTGACCACGCGGTGCGCCGACTCACCAGCGATGACACCGCCTTCGCCTGGTCGAGCGGGCAGTGGATGACCGAAATCGAGGGAGGCTCTGACGTGAGCCGGACCAGCACACGAGCGGTGGCAGACGGAGATGCGTGGCGACTTTACGGCACCAAGTTCTTCACCTCGGCCACGACGGCCAACTGCACGCTTGCGCTCGCCCGCCCCGAAGGCGCCGCCGAAGGTAGCAAGGGGCTCTCGTTGTTCTATCTGGAGCCCTGGCGCGACGACGGCAGCGCCAACGATATGCGGGTACGCCGACTCAAAGAAAAGCTGGGCACGCGCGCCATGCCCACCGCAGAGCTTGAACTCGATGGTACGCTGGCGTGGGCCGTGGGTGGCGTTGGTGATGGGGTTCGTAAAATCACCCGCGTGCTCAATATTGCCCGCTACTACAACACCATCGGCGCCGTCAGCATCATGGGTCGCGCGCATCAGATGGCGCTCGCGTTTGCCCGCCTGCGCTCTGCGTTTGGCTCGCCGCTGATTCAGCTGCCGCTTCATGTCGAGACGCTGGCCAACATGCAGGTGCAGTACGAAGGTGCGCTCGCGATCTCGGTGCGTCTGGCCGAGCTGCTGGGGAAGGTCGAGCACGACACGGCGACCGAGCACGAGCGCGCGGTGTGGCGGATTCTGACGCCGCTGGCCAAGCTGGGCACCGCGCGCGACTGCGTGGCTGTGGTCAGCGAAGGGCTCGAGGCGTGCGGCGGCAGCGGCTACATGGAAGACAGCGGGCTGCCGGTGTTGCTGCGCGACGCGCAGGTGCTTCCCATCTGGGAAGGTACCACCAACGTGCTGTCGCTCGACATGTTGCGTGCGTCGGCTCGTGACGGCGCCATGGAGGCGCTGCTGGTCGAGCTGCAGCGCATTGTCGATCGTTGCGACTCGCCAGCTCTGGGTGGTGCACCCGGCAGCGTGCGTCAGGCAATCGTTGCGCTTCGGGCCGCCGCTGCCGTCATCGCGCATCAGCCGGGCGAGGTCGTTCAGTCGTCCGCCCGGGCGATTGCGCTGTCGTTTTACCGCACCTATGCCGCGACTTTGTTGTGTGACCACGCGCGTTTACAGGCAGAAGGGCCAGACGCGATGCGCACGGCAGCGCTCGCCCGACGCTACACCGAACGCTCTCTGGTAGAGCCTTTCGGTCATGACGCCGCTCGCCTGGCCGAGAGCGCGGCGCTGCTGCATGCCTAGCCGCGAATACCCAGGGCGACCTTGAGCACGTCGGCCAGCACGCCGGCGGCGGTAACGGCGCCTCCGGCGCCAGCGCCCTGCACGATCAACGGATACTGGTTGTACCGTTCGGTGGTGAACGCCACGAATGCCTCGGCACCACGCAGGCGCGCGGCGGGGTGATCGTTTGGCACCGCGACCGGACCTACGCTGACGCGCGGGCCACCCTCGGCGTCGAGGTCGATGCGAGCCAGATAGCGCAGGGTTTGATGTTGGGCTTTTAGACTCTCAACATAGGTCGAGATCGTGCCATCGAGGGCTTCGAGTGTGGTAAACAACTGCTCAACCGACAGATTTTGCATTTCCGGCGCGTCAACGAACGGCATAATCTGCACGTCGGAGAGTTCGAGTTGCAGGCCGAGTTCGCGTGCCAGAATCAGGGCTTTGCGGGCGACGTCGAGGCCGCACAGGTCGTCGCCGGGGTTGGGTTCGGTGTACCCCTTGTCGCGCGCGTCGCGGACGGCGGCGGACAGCGGGACCCCGTTCATGATCTGGTTGGACAGGTAGCCGAGCGTTCCTGAAAAGGCGCCCTCGATGAGGTGTACCTTGTCGCCGGTGCGCACGATGTTCTGAAGGGTGTCGATGACGGGCAGGCTCGCGCCCACGGTGGTCTCGTAGTTCCAGGCGCGGTGGTGCTTGCGGGCGAGCGCGTCCAGCGCTTCGATGTCGGCACAGGGGATGGTCAGCGGCTTTTTGTTTGCCGCAACCACGTGAATGCCGCGGCGGAAGCACTCTTCGTAGAGCGCCTCCATGCGCGGTGCCGCGGTGCAGTCGACGAGGATCGGGACGGGCATGCGTCGCAGCGTATCGAGCATGGCTGCCATGCGCTGGCGGTCGTATTCTTCGGCGAGTCGCACCTTTTCGACGGCATTCTCCGTGGGCACACCGGCGGGGTCGAACAGCGCGCGGGTCGAGTTGGCGACGCCGACGAGGCGAAGCGAAACCGACTGCGAACGCTCGAGCTCTTTGCGTTGCGAGCTCAGCTGCTCAATCAGGTGAGAACCGACTGTGCCGGTTCCCATGACGAACAGGCTTACCTGCTGATGTGCCAGATTGAAGGCTGCGTGCACCGTTCGAACCGCCACGGCTGTATCGGGAGCGTCAATGACGCAAGAAATGGAGCGCGAGCTCGCGCCCTGGGCGATGGCACGAATGTTGACGCCGATGAGACCCAGCGAGTGAAAGAACCGACCCGCGACGTCGGTGGTGAGGCCCATGGACTCTGCGACGAGGGTCAGCAGCGTGACAGGCTCACGAACGCCGATGGGCTGCATTTCGCCACGATCGAACTCGGCGCGAAGGTCGGCTTCAATGACGTCCTGCGCGCGCTTCGACTGCGCGATGGGTACAACCACCGCGACCGCCTGACCGTGCGCCGACTGTGTCGCCATCCACACGTTGATTCCGGCTTCATCGAGCGCGCGAAGCACGCGTGCCCCAAGCTGAGCCTCCTGCGAGATCGACACGCGACGCCATTGCAGGTCAAAAAGTGCCAGCTTCTCGAGGGACGTTACGCTGGTAGGGTGGTCAAAGTCCTGTGCGCCAGTGGCATCCACCACGGTGCCCGGGTCTTCGGGGTGCATCGTGTTGCGGATGCGCATGGGGATGCCCGTCTCGATGAGCGGGATCATCGTGCGCGGGTGAAACACCTTGGCGCCAAAGTTGGCGAGCTCAAGCGCCTCCATATAACTCAGGCGCGACAACGGATATGCGTCCGTCACGATGTCGGGGTCGGCCGTCATAACGCCAGAAACGTCGGTCCAACGCACAACTTCCGACGCGCGAAGGCCTCGCGCAAGCAAGGTTGCGCTATAATCCGAGCCGTTACGGCCCAGCGTCGTGGTGCGTCCATCCTCGGTCTGACCCAGAAAGCCGGTACACACGGGAATGCGGTCCCCCCACGTCGCTCGAAGCGTATCCAGCGCCATCTGGGTCTTGTCCCATAGCACTGCGGCGTTACCGAAGTTGGCGTCGGTGATGGTCCAGTCGCGCGCGTCCACAAAGACGGCTGGCTGCCCCATCGCGTTCAGGATGTCCGTGATCACCGTGGCGCTCAGACGCTCACCAAACGACATCACCAGGTCCAGCGTCTGCGCCGTCACCTCGCGCACCAGACTCACGCCATACAGCAGGCGACGCAGCGGCGTCAGCAGCTCCCGTACGGTCGACAGAATCTCGGGACGAACCGCTAAACGGCCTCGCTCGGCCTCGACGCGCTGCAGGCAAATCAGGCCGTTCGTCGTCGCGACCTCGGCGATGCGATCAATGACCGATTCCGCCTTCTCGTACTCACCGCGCGCGGCGGTCTGAACCGCTTCAATCAGCCAGTCGGTTGTGTCCCCCATCGCCGATACAATCAGCGCCAGCTGTCCTTCGCGACGCTCACGCTCAATCAGGCCCGTTACTCGAAGAAGACGGTCGGGCTGGGCCAGTGACGAGCCACCAAACTTCATGACGCGATACGATTCAACCATGGAACTGTGCCGGTAGCGAGAACAGGAAACCATCAGCGGCACCGGATGGTGCGGGGTGCATGTGTGTAACGGCACCCCCCGTTGTTTGCAATCGAAGTTGCCCCTCAAAGGGCGTCGAAGCCGCAAGATTTAGCTGCGCGAACGTCTCATGTTGCATCGACCCGCGACCCTTCCGGTGCTTCGACGAGCCACCAACATCGCGCCGCGTGCGCCGCCATGACCTACGCCGGCGGCCTCTTCGTGTCGCAGGGCAGCGCCACAGCCAGCCACGGCGACGGTGACCGGCGCTTTGGCAGCAACTCGACCGGTGCCTGCACCGGGGTGATTATTGCAACGCCCTGAAAAGTATCGGCTTTAATTGATCGAACTCGATAAGGAAGCCGTCGTGGCCGTGCTTGCTGCGCAGCTCGGCGTACTCTGCAATCAAGCCGACATCATGAAGTTGATCGGCAAGCGCTTCCATATGTACAGGCAGGTACAGCGCGTCCGAGTCGATGCCGATGCACAGGTACCGACCGCGAAGCCGGCGCAGATCCCATGGCTCGACGTCGGTCAGGTGAGGCGGACGCCGCCACATGTCGTGGTGATCCATGGCATCGAGCTGGCTGATATAGGCGCGCGCGTCGAACCGTCGTACCAGCCGCTCGCCCTGATAGGTCAGGTACGTCTGCACCAGGTAGGGCTGTTGCGGAGCGTCGTGTGCGAAGCCGGGTACCCGGCCACGACCCTGACGCTGAGTCAGCCCTTCTTCGGCACGATAGGTCATGTGCGCCAGCTGACGCGCGAGCGCCAGACCCCGGTGCGCCTCGTCGGGATATCCGGGATCGGCCAGCAGCGTCTGACGCGCGACGTGGTTGAAGCCAATGATCCACGGCGACGCGTTCTCGCTCGCCGCAATCGGGACGACGCGCTCAAACCGCTCTGGCGCCAGCATGGCCAGACACAGTGTGATCATGCCCCCCACCGAGCCACCAATTACCGCGTGCACCGAACCCGCGCCTAACGCGTCCAGCGCCTGCAGAATGGCCCGCGCCTGATCCCAGGTGGTGATGGTGGCTGGCACATGGTCACGTCTTGGCGTCCAGGCGCCACGGGTGCCTGGCGCCACGCGCGCCTGTGGCTCGTCGGTGAGCGTAGGAAAGTCGCTGTCGCCGGGACCGCTGCTGCCGTAGCAGCTGCCGAGGTTGTTAAAGCAGATGACCCGAAACCGGTTGGTATCCAGCGGAAGGCCTGGCCCGCAGACCTCGGACCACCAGCCACCCTCGCCACCTACCCGATGGTCGCCGGTGAGCGCGTGAACCACGAGTACCGTGGGTACCGGGCTCGACAGCGACACGGCGACGTCAGGGGTGATGGCCGGCCGCTTTCGTCTGACCAGCTGCTCGCCTGCGTGGTCACGCCCCTCCACGCGTCGTGCCCATTCAGCGGGAACACCCGACGTCGGCTCGGGCGTCGATATCCACCCGCGCATCGTCAGCGAGCTGAGCGAGGCTCCCGCTTCGAGGACAAACGGAGGAAGATGGACTTCGAATTCTGTGCAGAAGGGCATCCGCTCACCACGACAACAGAGGGGCAGGGCGGTGC
>JAGWVZ010000127.1 GCA_018970625.1 Myxococcales bacterium
GACGAAGTGGACTCCATCCTCATCGACGAGGCCCGCACGCCGCTCATCATCAGCGGTCAGGATGCCCTCAACGAGGCCGTGTACCATCAGGTCAACGCCATCATCGTCGACCTCAAGCGCGATGAAGATTACCTCGTGGACGAGGAGCACCGCTCGGTCACGATGACCGATCAGGGCATCGAAAAAATTCAGGAGCGGCTGCGAATCGACAACCTGTTCTCTCCCGAAAACCTGACCTGGTTGCACCACGTCAACAAGTCACTCGAAGCCCATACACTCTATCGCCGTGACGAACGCTACCTGGTGCAGGAAGGCAAAATCGTCATCGTCGACGAGTTCACCGGTCGAGCCATGGGGGGCCGTCGCTGGTCCGATGGTCTGCACCAGGCGATTGAAGCCAAGGAAGGCGTCAGAATTCAGCCCGAATCGCGCACGCTGGCCACGATCACCTACCAGAACTTCTTCCGGATGTACGCCAAACTGTCGGGCATGACCGGCACCGCAGAGACCGAGGCCGAGGAGCTCAACAAAATCTACAAGCTCGGCGTTACCGTCATCCCGACCAACCGTAAGGTCGTGCGCATCGATAACGGCGATGTCGTCTACATGACCGAGCGCGAGAAATTTGACGCCATTATCGACCAGATCACCGCCTGCAATGAAAAGGGGCAGCCTGTGCTGGTCGGTACTGTCAGCGTCGACAAATCCGAGGTCATCTCCAAAATCCTCAAGAAACGCGGTATCGTACACAACGTGCTGAATGCCAAACAGCACGATCGCGAAGCCGAAATCGTCGCGCAGGCAGGCCGCAAAGGCTCGGTGACCATCGCCACCAACATGGCCGGTCGTGGCACCGACATTCTGCTCGGCGGTAACTCCGAGGCGCTCGCCAAGGCGGCCGTCAACGACGAGAGCTCCGCAGAGTACAAGGCTTCTCTCGAGGTCTTCAAATCACAGTGTGCTGCCGAAAAGAAGGAAGTCATCGCCGCTGGCGGACTCTTTATCCTCGGCACCGAACGACACGAATCCCGACGTATCGACAACCAGCTGCGCGGTCGTGCCGGTCGTCAGGGTGACCCAGGCGAGAGCCGTTTCTTCATCTCGCTGGAAGACGAGCTCATGCGCCGCTTTGGGGCCGACAAGATTGCCGGCATCATGTCGCGGCTCGGTATGCAGGAGGGCGAACCCATCGAACACCCGATGGTGTCTCGCTCGATTGAGAATGCCCAGAAGCGTGTCGAAGGGCGTAACTTCGATATTCGAAAGCACCTGCTGGAATATGACGACGTCATGAACACGCAGCGCAAGGCCATTTACGAGCTGCGCCGCAAGATTCTGGAAGGAGAAGGCGTTCGCGACCTCACCCTCGACGTGCTCGACGAATCACTCTCCAACCTTCTCAACCAGTACGTTGCCAACGAAGTACGTCAGGAAGAGTGGGACCTTGAAACGCTCTGTCGAGAGCTCAAGGACGTCTTCGGTTTCGAATACGCGCCCGCTGACCTGCCTCAAAACCGCTCAGACATCGAAAAAATCCTCTGGAAACACGTCAAAACCACGCTCGGTGAGAAGACGACAGAGCTGCAGTACATCGCAGATCAGGAAAACAGTCGGCGCAGCAACGAGCCCGACTACACCCCGATGACAGCCGACAAGGTATTCGATGACGTCGCGCGAGAGGCTTACCTCAAAGAGCTCGACTCGGCCTGGCAGCAACACCTGACCAACATGTCTGCCCTGCGCGACTCCGTCGGGCTGCACGGCTACGCGCAAAAAGATCCCAAGCACATCTACAAGCGTGAAGGCTTCTCCCTCTTTGACGGCATGCGCGCGCAAATCGGCGTCAGCGTTACCCGTTCGCTCATGCGCATGACGGTGGCCCGAGCCGGTCAGGCCCCCGACCGTCTCGCAGCACCCGGCGGAATGGTCATTCGGGCACAGACCCAGAACCCACCGGCGCCGCCGACCGTCACCGGCGCACTGCCTATCGTCGGAGGCAACCTCAACGAGATGCTCGCCAACGCGATGCGCAGAGCGGCCGCGGGAGCCACCGGAGCCAACATGGCCGTCAGTGTGAATCCCGACACTGGCGCACAACCGGTTGCAAAGCCCGGTCAACCAGCGCTCGCTGGCGCGGCTGCACAGGCCGCTGCCATGCTCGCCCTGTCGCGCTCCGCGACCGGCGCCGTGCAAGCCGTCGCCGGTGCCTCACCCAGCGTAGCACTCGACAAAAACGAATCACCTGCTCCCGCACCACCCCCGATCACGCCACCTGTCGTCCGCGCCGTTCCCAAGCTCGGCCGCAACGACGCGTGCTGGTGCGGCAGCGGCCAGAAGTACAAGAAATGCCATATGCGCGCCGATTACGAAAAGGCGGGCATTCCGCTCCCCGGCGCAGAAGACGTCGACCCCTCCGGACCAGCGTCTGCCTGAGGCCTAATGCTCCGATTCGCCCGGCGCTACTCGCCAGCACCCTCTCTGGCCGAGCAATTCGGCGTACAGAGCCTCCAGCAGCTGCGTCAGGATTACCGCGAAATGATCAGCGACGGTCTGCGAAGGCGCCGCTTCCAGTTCGATATCACATCGGCCGGCCTGCTCAGACCCGACCTTGCCTGGCCCACGTACTGCGGGCTCGTGCGCAAGGACGGCCTCAGCCCGATCTTCAATCTCTTCGACAGAAACGCAGGCGGCCACGAGTATAGCCAGCGTGTATCCCGACGAGATCAGACCGATTTCCGAGGCGGTCGGCTCAGCTACGACCAACACGACGGCGTCGACTTTGTCATTCCCGCCGGCACCCTCCTCACCGCCGCAGCCCCGGGCACCTGCGTCATGATCCGACATCGCTGGCTGCGCGGCGGGCTCACCATCGCGTTCGACCACGGCAATGGTGTCGTGACACACTATACCCACTGTTCACGCTCGCTCGTCACGCTCGGCCAACGCGTCCGGCGCGGCGAAACCATCGCCGTATCAGGCACTTCCGGCGTCGACATGACCCAGTTCTTTCCATGGGTTCCGCCGCATGTTCACTTCATGTCGTGGCACCTGGGCACGCCCGTCGATCCCTATCGACAACCCGGTGAGCCCGATGCTCCCGGCACATGGCTCACCCGCAACCAGCCAGGGCACGATCGTATTTCGGGTGAAAGCATCCCGCCGACGAGCCCGGTTGACGCCGCCGCGATACAGGAAGCCATCGACGCCTGCGCCGTACCTCATCTGCGCGCCGAGCTCGACGACGCCGCACGCCTCGGCCCCATTTACGTCGCTGCGCTACTGGAAGAAATGCTGCATCACGAGCGCTTCGCATGGCCCGCTGCATTCGCGAACTACCGTGTGCGCCCAAGAAGAGTGCGGGCCACCAACGACGTCCGACTCTCGCTCCCTCTGCGGCCAGAAGACTATAGCGGCGCCTTCTTCGCAGACACAGCGTCCACCCGGCCCATCAACAGACCCGGGTGACGAGTACCCATTCGCACCATTGCCGAACGAACGCGGTCACTGCGCGTTCTGTCAAAGCTCCGCAAACATCGCCGAAGCGCCACCGACCTCGATGACTTCAATCTCGGGGTCGACTTCGTCGCGCAAAATACTCTGAATCGCCTGTAACGTGCCACCGATGGAGCTGGGGCACGAACCGCAGGCACCCTGGTATTTCACATAAATATAATTGCCCTTCCGCTCAACGACCTCGATTCCACCGCCATCGGCAGCCAGGTAGGGCTTTACAGTGCGCTCCAGGATGGCTTCGATTTCCATCACTTCGGGCGATTTTTCGACCGGTTCTGCAGCGAGCGTGGAGTCCTGATCGTCGTACTCAGGGTTATGACCCGGCAGCTCGACCTGCAGTAAATCGTGAATCTTCTTCGACAGATCAGACCAGTCCACACCCTCTGATCGCGTAACGGTGATGTAATTATCGAAGAAATAAAGCTGTTTGATACCATCAATGGCAAACAGCTTTTCAGCCAGAGGTACGTGCGCGCCTTCCTCAGCCGAACGGTAATTGCTCTTTCCGTCGTTCTTGACCGTGTACTGCGAGATAAACTTCAGGGCGTCCGGATTGGGCGTCTGCTGAATGTGAATATAGAACGCCATTGCCTCACTCTCCTGCAGCGGTCTCCGCTGCAAAGCGCGACTCAACCAGATCGGTCACGTACGCCTGCACCTGTTCGCTACTCAGGCGCTCCAGAATATCCGTCGCAAATCCGACGGTCAGCATACGACGAGCCACTTCCGTGGGAATGGCCCGACTCTGCAAATAAAACAACTCTTCGGCATCCAGCTGACCCACGGTTGCGCCGTGGGTACACTTCACGTCGTCAGCGAAGATCTCCAGCTGCGGCTTGGCATCTACCTGCGAGGTACGTGTCAGCAGCAGGTTCTTGTTCAGCTGCTCGGCAGCCGTGCGTTGCGCAGCCTGCCGCACGACGATGCGGCCGTTAAACACGCCCGCACCATTCTCGCCGATTACGCCTTTGTAATACTGGTTGCTGGTGCAATCCGGCACGGCATGATCGAGCGTGGTGTGATGGTCGAGCAGCTGACCGTTACGAGGCATATACAGGGCGGTCATGTCCACATGCGCCCCGGTACCCGCCACCTTCGTATGTAACGTGTCGCGCCCGATGGTGCCGCCGCCCTGAAAAACAAAGCTTCGGAACGTCGCGTCGCGGGCAACATCGACAGCCGAAAACCCGAGCCAGCCGGCTGAGTTTCCGACGACCTGCAGGCGCACATGCTCCAGCTGCGCGCCGTCTTCAACCCGGGCCAGGCTCAGCGGGGTCTGCACCGACTGATCGGTAGCGTCACTCAGGAACACCTCAATGACCATCGCCCGGGCGTGACGACCCACGTGCAGCGTATTCAGCGATGGCAGCCAGCCGCTGGTTGTCGATGGCGCGTGCACCACCCAGACAGGCTCAGACAGCTCGGTGTTCGCTGCAATGCGAATATGAAAACCACGCGTGGCCACCGCGGCCGTCAGGGCGGCAATGCCATCGAGTTCGACCGCGGAATCAAATGCCCAGGCGTCGTTCTCAAAGGGCGTCGGCGAGATGACCACACCACTCTGTCGCAACGAGCGTGTCAGGCCATAGACCGGAGCGCCGCCACACAATACGAGGCACTCCTGCGCGGAATCGGGCAACAGCCCCTTCAACGAAGACAGCGCGGTGCCCGGGGACGCAACCGGCGTCCAGTCACGCTTCAGCAGCGGGGAAATATCGGTATATTTCCACGCTTCCATACGGCGGGTTGGCATACCGTGGGCCCGAAGATGCTCCACTCCTGTTGCGCGCAAAGCCGAGCGCCACGACGGCTCGCCAGCCACGCCAGCGTGCAGGGCGACCTCGCTGAGACCAGCGGGCAATGTCGGGACAGTCGATGTCATATCAGCCCTTCGCCGTCGCTTCACGCACCCAGTCGTACCCTTCCGCTTCCAGCTTCAGCGCGAGATCGCGACCACCAGAGACGGCGATTTTACCGGCATGAAATACGTGCACGAAATCAGGTTCGATGTAATTCAGCAGGCGCTGGTAGTGGGTAATCAGCAGGAACGATGCGTCCGGGCCGCGCATCGAATTCACGCCGTGCGCGACTGTTTTCAGCGAATCAATATCCAGACCCGAGTCGGTCTCATCGAGCACCGAGAAGCGCGGACGCAGCAACAGCATCTGCATGATCTCATTGCGCTTTTTTTCGCCGCCCGAAAACCCCGCGTTCACAGGGCGCGACAGGAATCCATCGCTGAGTTCGACGACGGCTGCCTTCTGCTGAATCAGGGCCTGGAATGCAGCGTTGTCCATCGGGTCAACGCCCTGCGCCTTGCAGATCTCGTCGAACGACGCCCGAAGAAACACCTCGTTCGTCACGCCCGGCAGCTCCACAGGGTACTGAAACGCCAGAAACACGCCTTCACGGGCGCGCTCGAACGGGTCCAGATCCAGCAGGTTTTTCTTGCGAAAATTGTTCTCGTACCAGATTTCGCCGCCTGTTACTTCGTAGTCAGGGTGGCCGGCGATGACTTTCGCGAGCGTGCTCTTGCCCGAGCCGTTCGGCCCCATAATGGCATGAACCTCGCCGGGGCGAATCGTCAGATTCACACCCTTCAGGATCGGTGTGCCATCAATGCTGGCGTGCAGGTCTACAATCTCAATCATGAAATCAGCGGGGGAAATGGGTTTAGCCGACCGAACCCTCAAGCTTCAGCTCGAGCAGCTTGACCGCCTCAACCGAAAATTCGAGCGGCAGCATGCGGAACACTTCGTCACAGAAGCCATGCACCAGCATGCTGATGGCCTTCTCCTGCTCAATGCCACGCGATTGCAGATAAAACAGCTGGTCGGCGCTGATGCGTGAGGTCGATGCCTCGTGCTCAATCGTCGCCGTGTTGTTCTTCACTTCCAGATACGGGAACGTATTCGCGCTGCACTGGTCGCCCACCAGCATGGAATCGCACTGCGAATAATTTCGGGCATTTTCAGCGCGCGGACCAATCTTCACCAGACCGCGATAGCTGTTATGTGACTGCCCTGCCGAAATACCCTTACTAATAATTGTGCTGCGGGTGTTCTTGCCCAGATGCACCATCTTGGTACCCGTATCGGCCTGCATGCGGTCGCGCGTCAGCGCCACCGAATAGAACTCGCCCACCGAGTGGTCGCCCTTCAGAATACAGCTCGGATATTTCCAGGTGATGGCCGAACCGGCCTCGACCTGTGTCCAGGTAATCTTCGAGTGATCGCCGGCACACAGGCCGCGCTTCGTCACAAAGTTGTAAATGCCACCCTTGCCGTCCTTGTCGCCCGCGTACCAGTTCTGCACGGTGGAGTAATTGATGGTGGCACCCTTCAGTGCCACCAGCTCAACCACCGCCGCGTGCAGCTGATTTTCATCGCGCATGGGGGCCGTGCAGCCCTCCAGATAATTTACCCACGACCCCGCGTCGGCAATCACCAGCGTGCGCTCGAACTGTCCGGTATTTTCAGCGTTGATCCGGAAATAAGTCGACAGGTCCATCGGGCACTTCACACCCGGCGGAATATAAACGAACGAACCATCTGAAAAGACGGCGGAGTTCAGCGCAGCGAAATAATTATCCGTCACCGGCACCACGGTGCCCAGGTACTTCCTTACCAGCTCGGGATACTCCCGAATGGCTTCCGAAATCGAACAGAATATGACCCCCACAGCCGACAGCTTCTCGCGGTGTGTGGTGGCGACCGACACCGAATCGAACACCGCATCCACAGCGACATTCATCAGGCGCTTCTGCTCACTCAGCGGAATACCCAACTTCTCGAATGTCTCGAGAAGGTCAGGATCAATCTCGTCCAGGCTCTCGCGCTTCTGTTTCTTCTTCGGCGCCGAGTAATACGACAGCGCCTGATAATCGACTGCGTCGTACGACAGGTTGGGCCAGTGGTGCGGCTCTTTCATGGCCTGCCACTGACGGAACGCTTTCAGACGCCACTCCGTCATCCACTCGGGCTCACCCTTGCGAGCCGAAATGGCCCGCACGGTGCCTTCGTCGAGACCCGGTGGAAGGTCATCCGTCTCGATATCGGTAACGAAACCGTACTTGTATTCGCTCTGGAGCTGATTCTCGAGGGTGTCCATGACAACTCGCGGCGGCGGAACCCGACAACCAGAGGTCGTCGGACCGTGGACGCAAAGTGGACTAATTTAGTCCACAAGGCGCGGTGCGGATAAGGCGAAGCAATGATGCTGTCAAGGACGGTACGCAAGTCCCGGACACAATTGCCTGCTTCAGCGGGGTTTGTCCGACTGAAGCAGGCGACGGCGAATCAGGCCTGAGCCATCTTGCGGAGCACCGTCTGAAGGATGCCGCCGTTGCGGTAATAGTTCACCTCGACGGGGGTATCGAGGCGCATCTGTGTCGTAAAGCGGATCTCGGTGCCATCGGCCTTCCTCGCGATGACGTCCATGTCCTGCCCAGGCTTCACGTCGTTGTTCAGGCCCACGATCGTGAACACCTCGGTACCGTCCAGACCCAGCGACTCGGCGTCCTGGCCGTTCTTGTAGCACAGCGGCAGAACACCCATGCCGACGAGGTTCGAACGGTGAATGCGCTCAAAGCTCTTGGTAATGACCGCCTTCACGCCCAGCAGGAAAGTGCCTTTGGCTGCCCAGTCGCGCGACGAGCCCGTGCCATACTGTTCACCAGCAAGCACGACCAGCGGAACGCCAGCGTCCTGATACTTCATGGACGCGTCGTACACCGACTCCACCTTGCCATCGAGGAAGCACGTCGTCACACCGCCTTCGGTGCCCGGAGCCACCTGGTTGCGAATACGTACGTTCGCGAAGGTACCGCGCATCATGACTTCATGATTGCCGCGACGTGAACCATAGCTGTTGAAGTCCGCAGGCTCCACACCCTTCGACACCAGATACCTGCCTGCCGGCGTGCTCGCCTTGAACTCACCCGCCGGGCTAATGTGGTCCGTCGTAATCGAGTCACCCAGCTTCAGCAGCACGCGCGCGCCTTCGATGGGCTGAATATCGCCTGGCTCCTTGTCCATGTTCTGGAAGAAAGGCGGGTTGCGAACGTAGGTCGACTCGTCCTTCCAGATGAAGTTGTCC
>JAGWVZ010000128.1 GCA_018970625.1 Myxococcales bacterium
GGGGGCAGTACCCGGCGGTGCTGCGTTGCAGTGCAAGCAGTAACGCCAGCCGGGGGCGTCAAAGTGACGCTTTTGCTCCTGGGATGCAAGTCAGGGCCAACCTGGAGCTGGCCGGTGGTCGACACTGCCTGGTCAGTCATCTCAAAAGCCCAGACCCGAACACGCCTGAAGCGGCGGCAGGCAGCGGTCCTCGAAGCAGGCGTTGCACTGCTCTTCGTCGAACTGGCAGGCATCGCCACACTCGAACGCGTAACACAGGATCACCTCGTCAAAGCAGGTGGCGCACGCGCTGGTCAGCCCTTCTTCTTCCATGCAGTCGCCAACACACCGGTCTTCGATGCGCTCGATACAGGGCTCAATGCACGCGTTCAGGGCGTCGTTCGGGTCATTGTCGTTCAACCACTGCGTATCCTGCGGGTTGGTGCACGCGCCGTCTCCCGGTTGGGGCCGGGGTCCGCACTGCTCTCGACAATCCCGATCCTCGCAGTCCACACGACCATCCCGGTCGTTGTCGAGGCCATCAAAGCAATCGAACTCCCGGTCCGTAACGACGCACTGATTGGCGCAGTCGACGTCTTCGCAGTCCGTGCTGCCATCGTTGTCGTCGTCGAAGCCGTTAAAGCAGTCAAACTCCTGCGGCTGCGAGCACGCCTCCACACACTGCGTGTCAGCGCAGTCCGTCGCGCCATTCTGGTCGTTATCGAACCCGTCAAAACAGTCGAACTCGGTGCGCCCAATCACGCACCGCCGCTCGCAATCGGGGTCATCGCAGTCCACAGGCCCGTCCTGATCGTCGTCAACGCCGTCGGAGCACTGAAACTCAAACTGATTGCACACCCCCAGACAATCCGAATCCAGACAGTCCGCGGCAGCATCACCGTCATTGTCCAGGCCATCGCTGCACTCCGTCTCGCGCGACGCGACCGTGTCCGACACATTCACATCGGCCAACGGCACATCGGGCAGCGTGGTCGCATCACTCGCAACATCCGGCAGCACCCCGGCGTCCGACTCGTCAACCGGCAGCTCAAGCGCCGTGCGACTACACCCACCCAACGCAAGCACCGACAACAACGGCAACATCAGACGACGACAACGCATGCAACGCATCCGGGGCAACACATCAGGGGGTATCTGGAGACGGGTACCGTCCTGACAGGATCAGGGGTGAGAGTCAATTCGCGAGGTGGGCCTGGCAGGGCGATGGATTTCTCCGGGTGAAGCCCTCGTTCGGAAGGCACCTTGCACGCTGCCAGCTGATAACGGCGCCAACGCAGATGCTGTCGCACGGCATTGCGGCATACGCGAACCAGACCTTGCCTTCTCCAGGTCAGCGAAACTCCTCAGGCGGAGTGAACGACCCGCTCCGACAGTGCCATGCACAGCGCCTACCCGGTCGGCCGCATGCCAACAACTCCCACACAACGAGCAATTTTCTCGCACGGATTGACAAATTGACGGTGAACGCTCATCTGGGCACTGTCAACCACGACTTTCCCGTGTAATTCAGATGCTCATTCGCTTCACGATCGAAAACTGGATGTCGTTTTTGCGACCTGTGACGTTCACGATGGTCGCTACGAAGGAGCGCCAGCACGGCGAGCGCGTGCCCCGCGTGGGGCGCTACGCTACACGTGTTCTGCCGATCGCCAGCATTTACGGGGGCAACGCATCGGGGAAGAGCAACTTCTTCCGCGCGTTGAACTTTGCTCGAACCTTCGTCGTGCGCGGGACGCAGCCGGACGCGCGAATCACCGTTGAACCGTTTCGTCTCGATGCACGGGCCACGAATGCTCCCACTCGTTTCGAGTTCGAGCTGCTCGCGAACGACACCATCTACGCGTACGCCTTCGCCGTTACCCAGCGGCGAGTGGTTTCCGAACGACTCGTGCAGGTGCTCAGCACCACCGAGAAAGTGCTCTTCGAGCGCAATGGCGACGACATTACGTTCGACTCAGGCCTGAATTCGGATCGGTTTCTGCACTTTGCGTTTCGAGGTACCCGTGCCAATCAGTTGTTTCTGACAAATACAGTGTCCCAGACAGTCGATAATTTCCTGCCGGTTTATAGCTGGTTCAAAGAGACACTTGTGCTCATTGCGCCTGACATGCGATTTGCCCCCTTCGAAGACTTTATCGACGAGAGTTCACCGCTCTTTGGGGTCATGTGCGAAATGCTCCCAGGTCTCGATACGGGTATTCGTCGACTCGGTGGCGAAGAGATTCCGTTCGATAGCCTGCCACTCGCCGAGCACATGAAATCCATGCTGCAGGAGTCGGTCGGAGAGGGTGAGACCGTTCGGCTCACTGGAGGCCCCAATAACGAACGCCTGATTGTTCATCGAGATGGCGGCGTTCTGAAAGCACGAAAGCTCGTGGCCCTGCATGAGCGTCTGGATGGAACCGAAGTACGCTTCGACCTCGGTCAGGAATCGGACGGATCACAGCGAGTCATCGACCTGCTACCCGCATTTCTGGACATCGCGTCGCACAGAACGCCCAAAGTCTACATCATCGACGAGCTCGACCGCAGCCTGCACACGTTGCTCACCCGCAATCTGCTGGACTTCTACCTGCGCACCTGCAGCGAAAACACGCGCTCGCAGCTGCTGATCACAACACACGACCTGCTGTTGATGGATCAGGACATGTTTCGACGCGACGAAATGTGGATCACTGAGCGAGACCAACAGGGCGTGACCACGCTGACATCGTTCAGCGAATTCAAAGACGTTCGCTACGACAAGGATATCCGCAAGAGTTACCTTCAGGGGCGACTTGGCGGGGTTCCGACACTGCGAGTCAGAACGTCGCACGGTCTCCCTACGGAACGCCATGAAACACGAGAGCGACCCGTATAATGCCAAGACGGTCCTTTCAACGCCCGCTGGGCGAACGACGGTATCGCAAACAATTCGTGGTCGCGGTCGAAGGAAAGCTGACTGAGCAGCAATACTTCGAACAGCTGCGAGGCTTTACACCTCTCATCCATATCGTGTGCGTACCTGGAAACGAAAAGAGCGCGCCGGCCTACGTGCTCAAACGCCTGAAAAACTATCTGCGTGACAATCCGCTTCGAGAAACCGACGAGGCGTGGCTGGTCGTCGACAGAGACGAATGGCCTCCGTCCGAACTGGACAAGCTTCATACATGGACTCGGCGAGATCCGCGATTCGCTTTGGCAGTGAGCAACCCCGCCTTCGAACTTTGGCTGCTACTTCATTTCCAGAACGCCGGTCCTGCGTCGACACACCAGACCGTCAGACAGCTTCTGAGCAAGCATCTGCCTGGTTACGAAAAATCCCTGTCGAAACACCGCATCTCACAGGCGCAAATCCAGTCGGCGCTCCAACGTGCCCGAGCCGTTGACCAGCCTCCTTGCACAACCTGGCCCATGAATGCAGGGATCACCACGGTCTATCGTCTGGTCGAGCGCGTCCTTGCTGATACGTCACATTGACGAAGCCGGTAACCGTCGAAATTCTGTCGTGACACAAGGTGACACATCCATCCGCTAACCGATGGCATCCACGACAAGCGGCCAAACGCACCTAAACCCCCGTGGTTGCACAAGAAACGGGCCGACACAGTGGTCGGCCCCGCGCCCCTTGAACGGCGCTGTGCGTGGGTCGTCCAGCACAGTCCCGACAACGACACCAACAGCGCCGGCACCACACCCACAACCGCCCGCACCCGCCAACGCACCAATCCACCGCCGCCCTGCAAAAGAGCCGACGAATCGCAGGACCCAGCTGTTTCGAAACATCCGCCATCCCACTTGCCCCCTGCCGCTACCCTGAGGCATGTGAATCCTCGCGCTGTTCGTCCCCTCCCTGAGGTACCATGTCCCTGCACGGCACTCGCATTACGTGGCTCGGCCACGCCACGTTGCTCATCACGACCCCTAAAGAAAAGACGATTCTGGTAGACCCCTGGCTGGCTGGAAATCCGGCCTGCCCGGCCGAGTACCATGGGGTCAGCCCGGACGCGATCCTGATCACGCACGGGCACTTCGACCACATTGGCGACGTGTTCGCGGTCGCCCCGCGTTGCACGGGTCCCATCGTCGGCATCTTCGATCTGACGTCGTGGCTGGGCAGGAAGGGCGTCGACGAGTCGAAGCTGATCGGCATGAACAAGGGGGGCACCGTTGCGCTCGCCGGTCTGGGGGTGAGGGTCACCATGACCAACGCGCACCACTCGAGCTCGTACGCCGATGAGAATGGCACGCCGATTTATCTGGGCGAGCCCGCAGGGTTTGTGCTGCGTTTCGACAATGGCGCAACGCTCTATATTGCCGGCGATACGTGTCTGTTTGGCGATATGGCGCTGATAAAGGAGTTGTGGGCGCCGCAGACGGCCGTGCTGCCGATTGGTGACCACTTCACGATGGATCCGCTGCAGGCTGCGCACGCCGCACGACTGCTGGGCGTACAAACCATTATTCCCTACCATTACGAGACGTTTGGCCTGCTTACCGGTACGCCGGCGGCGCTGAAGGCCGAGCTGGCGAAACTGAACGTGGAAGCGGAGGTATTGTCGGGACCGCCGGGTAGCACGTTCGCGTAGGATCTACCCATCGGTCGCCACCAGGGCGGCCGCTACGGTACATACACACAACGGAGCGCGCGATACACAGGGCGGCCACGAGGGCCGCCCTTACGTCTCGATGACGACCAGCACGGCGCCGGTGTCCACCTGCTGACCGTCGGTGACGTGCACAGCGACAACGGTGCCGGGTTCGCGCGCGAAAATGGTTTGCTCCATTTTCATGGCTTCCATGACCACCATGGGTTGGCCCGCGACGACGGTATCACCGACCGAGACGCGCACCGCGATGACTTTTCCGGCCATGGGGGCAAGGTATCCGCCGGCAACTTCCTGGCTTCCCGGTTCTGAAAACTCGGGAGCACGAGTCAATTCCCACGCGCCGTCCAGCGACGATACCCAACATTGAGCGCCGCTGAATACAACCCGCCAGGATTGTCGAATGCCATCCATCTCGAGGTCCCACACAATGCCGGAACGGCTCACGACACGCCCTGAAACGACACGTTCACCGACGCGAAACTCGCGCGACGATGGCAGGGCGGTGCAGCGAACAGCGATAGCGGTTTCACCGGTGTTCCAGGTGCTGGTTCGGGTTTCGCGCTCAAACAGGCGAAAACCGGTGCGCGCCACCTTCGGATAAACCGTTGGAATGTCGCTGCCCTGCTGCAGCCAGACCAGCTCGGCGGCGACAATCGCTTCGACGGGCGTGGCGGCCGGTGCTGCTGAAAGTTCGGGGTATTCCGTAAGAAAATGGGTGTGGATATTGCCGGCGATGTATTGCTCGTGCGCCAGAATACGGAGCAAATACTCGCGGTTGGTGCGCACACCCAGAATGCTGGTGCGGCGAAGCGCCTGAATCATGCGCAGTCGCGCCTGTTCGCGGTCGGCGCCCATGGTAATAAATTTCGCCAGCATCGGGTCGTAATTCGAGGAGACCTCGGAACAGGTCGAGAATCCCGTATCGACTCGAAGACCGTCCATTTCGGGAATCGACCAGTCCAGGATCGTGCCCGTCGATGGCAGGAAACCAGCGGCAGGGTCCTCGGCATAAATACGAATTTCGAGCGCCGCACCACACTGGCCCGCGTTCACGACCGACGCGGCGAGCGGCTCGCCACGAGCCACGCGAATCTGGTGCTCGACCAGATCGAGGCCGGTGACGCCCTCGGTGACGGGGTGCTCCACCTGCAGGCGCGTGTTCACTTCCAGAAAATAGAAATCACCTGCCGGCGACACAATAAACTCCACCGTGCCGGCGTTGCGATACCCAATGGCCGAGCCCAGCGCAGCGGCGGCGTTACCCATCTGCGAACGCAGCTCGGGCGTGAGCGCGACCGAAGGCGATTCTTCCACAATTTTCTGGTAACGCCGCTGAATCGAACACTCACGCTCGAACAGGTGCACAACCTTCCCATGCGCGTCGCCGAAGATCTGAATTTCGACGTGGCGTGGCGACGTAATGTATTTTTCGAGCAGCACCATGTCATCGCCAAAGGCGGCCATGGCGACCCGCTTTGCGCTGCGCAGGGCGTCAAGAAACGACGCCTCGTCGTTGGCGATCTGCATGCCTTTGCCGCCGCCGCCAGCCGAGGCCTTGATCAGCACCGGAAACCCGATGCGCCGGGCTTCCTGCAGCAATCGGTCCTCGGACTGGTCGTCGTCCTGATAGCCTGGCACCACGGGCACGCCGGCCTGAATGGCCAGCCGCTTGGCGTTCTGTTTGGAGCCCATCGCCCGAATGGCCTCTACCGGAGGACCAATAAACGTGAGGCCGGCATCGGCGACCGCCTGTGCAAACTCAGCGTTTTCCGAAAGAAACCCGTAACCGGGATGAATGGCATCGGCGCCGGTTCGTCGCGCCGCGTCCAGAATCTTCGGTATGTTCAAATACGACGACCGACTGTCGGCTGGACCAATATGGACAGCCATATCGCCGGCGGTCACGTGCATGGCGTGCACATCGGCGTCGGAGTACACCATCACCGTGTCGATACCCAGACGCCTGCAGGTACGGGCCACGCGGCAGGCAATCTCGCCGCGGTTGGCAATGAGGATGCGTTGAATAGAAGGCATGACAGTCACCTGAAACAGCGAACAAATCGCATAAATGCCTGATGGCAGCGGTAGGCGTCACATTCAGTGACGATACACGCCCCACTCCATGGTTCCCTGAACAGGCGCATTATGCGCCGCCGAGAGGGAGAGTCCGATTACATCACGGGTGTCGCGCGGATCAATAATACCGTCGTCCCACAAATGTGCGGTGGCAAACAGGGCGTTGGACTGATCGTCGATCTGCTTTTCGATCATGAACTTCAGAAAGGTCAGCTGGTCTTCGTCCACGGCCTCGCCCTTTTTTTCGGCCGCCTCGCGCTTGATGATCTCCAGCACGCCACCCATCTGCTTGCCACCCATGACGGCGATTTTGTGATTGGGCCAGGTAAACAGAAACCTTGGCTGGTAAGCACGCCCTGCCATGGCATAATTTCCGGCACCATAGCTGGCCCCCATCATGATCGTGACCACCGGCACGGTGCTGTTCGAGACCGCGTTGATCATCTTGGCGCCATGCTTGATAATGCCGGCCTGCTCGACCTGTGAGCCCACCATGAAGCCCGTGATATTCTGAAGAAATACGATCGGGGTACTGGTCTGATTACACAACGCAATAAATTGGGCGCCCTTGTTGGCAGATTCCGGCATGAGAATGCCATTATTGGCGAGAATTCCGACGGGATATCCGTGAATGTGTGCCCAGCCACAAATGAGCGTGTTGCCATAGAGCGGCTTGAATTCGCTGAACCGGGAGCCATCGACCACCCGTGCGATGACTTCGCGACAATCAAACGGAATACGCAGATCGGCCGACGCGATGGAGAGCAGGTCTTCGGGGTCGTACAGCGGATCAACCGACGCGCGGGCAGGTCCCGTTTTCGCAGGGCGATTTAAATGGGCCACGATTTCGCGACCCAGACGAATCGCGTCCATTTCGTCTTCGGCCAGATAATCCGACACGCCAGAAACACGGCTGTGCATTTCGGCGCCGCCGAGCGCCTCGTGATCGGTGACCTCGCCGGTGGCCATTTTTACAAGGGGTGGCCCCGCCAGATAGACCTGCGCCTGGTTGCGAACCATCACGGTGTAGTCACTCATGCCCGGGATGTAGGCCCCGCCCGCGGTGGAGCTACCGAACACCAGACAGACCGTGGTGCGACGGGCCTTCGACGCACGCGTGAGGTCGCGGAACCCCTGTCCACCGGGAACGAAGATCTTGTGCTGATTGGGCAGGTCAGCGCCCGCTGATTCCACCAGATTGATGCTCGGCAATTGATTTTGCTCGGCGATCTCTGACAGCCGTCGTGTCTTGGCGACACCAAGCTCACTGACGGCACCGCCTTTCACCGTGGCCTCGCTCACGGTGATCATGCACTCGGTGCCCGAGACCATGCCAACACCACCGATGATGCTGGCGCCGGTGGTGTGGTCCTGCACCTCGTGCCCCGCCAGCCCGCAGAGCTCCAGGAACGGTGCCTCGCGGTCAAGCAGGTGCATCAGTCGTTCGCGCGGCAGCAATTTGCCCGCCGCCCTGAAACGCTCTGCGTATCGCGGACCGCCTCCGGCGAGCGCCTTGTTCCACGCGTCCTGCACGGCAGCGAGCGACGCCAGATTGGCCTCGCGGTTGGCGAGCGCCACAGGGTCGCGCAAATCGACCCGTGACCGAATCACAGGGAACGGCTGTTGCGAAGCTGACGCAGGAAGCACCATGAACAACACCATAAGGGAGGGATAGTGAGCAAACGCTCACCAGCTTCTTGCGACTTTGGTCGGGACTGTCAACAGGGGGCGGGGTTGTGCGTTCATCACGACCGCGGGCCCGTACGCGAACCTCTGGGAATGGCCCCTTCCCATTCGGAGCGCGGCGGCCTACATCACCACCGCCCTGTTACCCGGCGTGTTATTGCATACTCCCACGGAACACGGCAACACGACGTTCGGCGCAATGCGCAACCGGTCTTCTGCGTCCC
>JAGWVZ010000129.1 GCA_018970625.1 Myxococcales bacterium
GCACTGCTCGGCACCCACCGCGCACAGCCCCAGCTCGGCCGTGCTGCACGAAGCCGCGAGACCGGTGACGGCGTCATCGACCTGATCGTTGCAGTCGTTGTCGAGACCGTCGCACGCCTCGGCCGCGCCGGGGTAAATATCGGGCGCACCCTCTTCGCAGTCCTCGCCCAGGCAACCCGGGCCCTTGCCGTAGCCGTCTTCGTCGGGGTCCGAGCAGTAAGTCTCGGGCAGGCACACCCCCAGCACCGCCACGCCCTCCAGCGTGAGCGAATAACAGGAATAGCCCACGGAGCAGTCGTCGTCCGACTCGCAGGCGGTGGAGCAAATGCCTGGCTCGACGCCGCCCGTGGTGTCGATGCACAACCCCGACGCACAATCGGCGTTGGACTCGCACGGGCTGCCCAGCGCGGCCCCCGACGCGTCGGGCGCGAAGGTGTCCGGTGTCGCGGTGTCGTCAGCGGGCTCGGCGTCCGGGTCGCCGCCATCGACCGCGTCGTCGGGCGGCACGGTCGCGTCTTCTACCGGCGACGCCGAGTCGGCTTCGACGTCGGGCGAGCCTGCGTCCGTTGCGGCGTCAGGTGACCGGGCGTCGTCTTCGTCGGGGGTCGTACCCACATCACCCGTCGGACGGCCGCCGGTGTCGGGTTCGGTCGTCGTATTCGCAGGCGTGCCCTCGTCGCCGCATGCGGCGCACAGCAGCGTACACAGCAGAGCCGCAAAGCCGTACTTCTGATTCATGTCACGAACCCACTGGCATGGAGGATGGAAAATGGCTGAACGCGCCCGTCACGCTTACCGAAATTTGACTACTCGTTCCATCTTTAAACCAACAAATTTTGTGCCGCAGACGTGGCATTCCATGTCAATTTAGTTACATTCAGACGCTGAAGTCTCGCGCCATGTGCGCGGCACGAATGATTTTGTCGGAGCGAGTCATGATGTGGAGCGGTGTGCTGGCGTTTGTTCTGGGTGGGCTCACATGGACGCTGCTCGAGTACGCCATTCACCGGTGGCTGGGGCACGACGCCCGCACGCGGCCCAACGTGTTCGAATCCGAGCACACGCAGCATCACGCCGCCGGCGATTATTTTGCGGCCACCAGCAAAAAAGTGGTGGTGGCCGTCGCGATGCTGGGCCTGCTGGTGGTGCCCGGCTGGTGGCTGGTGGGCATGGTGCGCGGCGTGGCCTTCGCGGCAGGGCTCGCCAGCTGTTACGGCTATTACGAGTGGATTCACCGACGCGCTCACACCCACGCACCCCTCACCGCCTATGGGCGCTGGGTTCGCAAGCACCACTTCAGCCACCACTTTGCCGACCCGCGCGTGAACTTCGGCGTCACTTCGCCCTTGTGGGACATCGTCTTTGGTACCCACCGCGCGGCCGGCGTCATCGTCATCCCGCGTCGGCTGGTCATGCCCTGGCTGGTAGAGCCGGGCGCCCATCAGATTCGGTCTGACTTTAGCGCCGACTACGCCATTCGCGGCGCCGCTGCGGCCGCAAGACAGGAAGCCGCGTAACCCGCGACCCTGATTTTTGCAGGGCGCGGGTGGTTCAGCCGCAGCGCTTCGACAGGGCGTGAGGCGGGGTTACGGACAGGGCCGTGCCCAAAGAGCGAGCCCTGCCTGACTGGACAGACAAACCGGAGGCTGCTACCGCAATGGCCTGGGGAATACGATGTAGCGATGAAATGAGGTGTCGCATGGCGAAGTTCCGTGCATGGCGCGTGGCGCTGATTCTGGGTTCCTTGACCGCGCTGCTGTCGGCGTGCGGTGGCAGTGATGAAGATAACGGCGGGCCTCCCGGGCCCGAGCCGGACGCCGTCGAAGAAGTCTCGGCCGACGCCGAGCTCGATGGAGACGTGAGCGTGGAGCCGGACGCAGAGGTCGACGTGGAGCCGGACGTTGAACCGGACGTCGAGCTGGACGTGGAACCCGATGTCGAGCCGGACGTACAGCCGGATGTGGTGCTGGGCCCCACGCAGGCGGTTGGTGGCACCACGTCGGGTGGAACTTTTGCGCGGTCGTCCCGCTTTGCCAACTGGAGCGCAACGACCGGCGGCGTGCTGGAACGTCGGAGCGCGCGGTTTGTGGCGGTGGGGCGCGTGTCGATTCCTTTCTTTGCGGAGTAAGTCATGAACAGCCAGATGAAATGGAAGCGATGCCTCGCATTGGCGCTGCTGGTGGGCAGCTTGCTGCCCTCGGCGGTTCAGGCGCAGGTGCCCGCCGAGCTGACCCATCAGGGTCGCCTGTTTTCGGTGGTCGAGGGCACGGGGGCGGTGGTGCCTTTTGAGGGCCCTGTGACGCTGACCTTTCGGTTGTATGACACGGCCGAAGCGGGCGAGCCCGTGTGGGCCGAGGTTCAGGAGCTGTCGCTCGAAGACGGGTTTTACGCGGCGGTGCTGGGCCGGGTAGAGCCCTTGTCGGGTGACCTGTTCGACGGTCGGCCGCTGTGGCTGTCCATGCAGGTGAACGACGACGTCGAGCTGGCACCACGAGAGCCGCTGACCAGCGTACCCTACGCGTTTGTCGCCAACGACGCGCGTGGCGACATCCATCCGTCCACGGTCACGGTGGGCGGCACGCTCGTGATTGACGAGAACGGAAACTGGGTAGGCCCCGCGCTGCCTGGCGGAGCCGAAGGACCCGCCGGACCAGAAGGCCCCGCCGGACCAGAGGGACCCGCCGGACCAGAGGGACCCGCCGGACCAGAGGGACCCGCCGGACCAGAGGGCCCCGCCGGTCTGGACGGAAGCAGCGTCAGCGTTGTGCTCGCCGACGGCGATGTGTGCCCGTTTGGCGGGTTTGTTTTTACGGTAGGCGAGGCCAGCGCTTCGCTGTGCAATGGAGCGCCGGGCCTGGACGGCGTGGACGGACTGCCTGGTCTGGACGGCCTACCCGGCCTGGATGGCAGCGACGGGGTGAGCGTGCAGGTAGAGCCTGCGACCGCGACCGAGTGCCCTGCGGGGGGCTCGGCGTTCGTGTCAGGCGAGACCCGAGGGGTGTTGTGCAACGGTCTGGACGGCATCGCGGGACCGCCTGGTCAGCAGGGGCCGCCCGGTCAGCAGGGGCCGCAGGGTGAGGTCGGGCCAGCGGGGCCGCCCGGTCAGCAGGGGCCGCAGGGTGAGGTCGGGCCAGCGGGGCCGCCCGGTCAGCAGGGGCCGCAGGGTGAGTCCGTTGCCCTGGGCATCGCGACGCTGGCCCAATGCCCCACAGGTGGCATTACCGTGTCCGTGGGAACCCTGACCCGCGTGGTCTGTAACGGTGCTACAGGTGATACGGGGCCCGCTGGGCCCCCCGGGCCCGCTGGGCCCCCCGGGCCCGCCGGGCCGCAGGGCGAGTCGGTCGCGCTGGCGTCCACCGTGGAGTGCGATTCAGGCAGCGGCGTAACGCTGACCGTCGGTACGCAGACGCTGACGATCTGCGACGGAGCCAGCGCTGACCCGAATGCTCTGGCGGCGCTCGAGGCGCGCGTGGCCGAGCTGCAGGACATCGTGGATGTCATCGCACCTCCAAAGCTGGTGTTCGTCACCAGCCTTACGTACACAGGCAATCTGGGTGGGCCTCTGGGCGCCGATGCGATCTGCGCGCAGCTGGCCAACGACGCGGGCCTTACAGGTCGTCAGTGGACCGCGTGGATCTCGTCCATCAACTCCTCGGTGCTCGACCGCTGGAATGGCGGCTTCACCCCCTATCGCATGCTGGATGGTCGTCTTGTGGCGACCGGTCTCGAGGAGCTGATCACGTCGGGTCCGCGCGTACCCATCAACATCAACGAGTATGGAGTGTCCGTGGTGAACGGCAACGAGCAGGCGCTTGTGTGGACCGGTACTTCACCCACGGGTAGCTGGAGCGGCCTCGACTGCGGTGGCTGGACCGACGACGCACGGTCCGAAGGCAACGAGGGCGATGTTGGTTCCGTAGAGCTTGCGGCGCAGCAGTTGGCCAGCGAGTGGACCCTGTGGGGTACCACGGGTTGCCACACGTCACGACGCCTGTACTGCTTCGAGAGACAGCTCCGATTCACGTCACCGGGCTTCTGATCGGTCGGGTGAACGCCTGAACGAGCGCGGTGCGGCAGGACGTCGTGTGGTCGACCGCAGCCGCGGAGCACGACCGGCGCAGCGCGCGCGGGTGCGACACGCAGCGTTCGATAGATCGCGACGAAAAACACCGCGCGGCGGGGAAGCCGGACGGAATGACCGGGGGGAACCGGTTAACCCGCGGGGTACGCCCTGCCATTTGACTGGCAGGTCGGGCAGCGCGAAACGTCAGCGGCTGACCCCGTTGTGGCCTGAATGGTCTGGCCTTTCGTCTGTGCCCGTGCTAGTGGCCCCCGCGCGCTGGTAGAAGAGCCCTAATTTGTTGTTTTTGTGCATCAAGCGACAATTTTGTCGAAATAATGTGAACAATGCTCTGTGCGAGGTCTTGAATGCAGACTGTAAGATGGATGCGTAAACTGGGCGAATTGTCGCCTCTGGCGGGTATCCTCTGTGGAGGACTGTTGCAGCTGGTCCCATTCAGCGCGAGCGCGCAGTTCGTCACGCCACCGAATGAGGCGCTCTTCGTACCTTTCCTGTGTGGTGACCAGCCCGCATCTGACCCGGTCGATGATGTACCCGGCGGTACGCTCCACCGTGATCCCGTGGGTAACGCGGAGTTTCCTGCGGTGTATCGTGCGGCAACCGACGAGTACCTGTACCTGAGGCTTCGACTGGAGGACGACCCGCGCCAGAGCGCAGCCAACCTGAAGCCCTTTGGCTGGGGGTTCCTGTTTGACGCGCCACCATCCAACTTCGGCGATGGGATCACGACAAACGATACCTACGACTACATGTTGCAGATCAACGGGACCGGAACCGACACGATCTCGTTCTACGACAATACGACGCTATCGCTCGCCGTCGATGACCCGACCGAGCCAGCCGATACGTTGTTGGTTCAACGCACGGATTCAACAACTCCCAACGTGGCGCAGCGGTGGCGCGTCAGCCTCGCCCCGGGCTCGGCTTTTGGTGGCACACCGGACTATTTCCTGACCTTCGCCATCTCGTGGGCCGAGCTCGCCCCCTATGGGATCACGCCGACGAACACCGTGGTGTTGTGGATCGGCTCCACCAACTCCAATCAGGCGATCAACGTCGACTTCGTTTGCCACGATGGCGCTGGAACAGACCCACTCCTGTTGTCTCAGATTGGCACAACGCCTGGCCCGCTGCGTGACATCATCGCGCCCGAGACCACGATCGTCGATGGACCGGGCGCCGCAACGGGCGCGAGCGTCAACGCGACGACCGCGCTGTTCGACTTCTCATCAAACGAGTCGGGCGTGACCTATGAGTGCGCGTCGGCGCTGGCCGGACCGTATTCGATCTGCAGTGACCCATACACGCTGACCGGCCTGGCCGACGGCACCTACAACCTGTTTGTTCGAGCCCGCGACGTCTACAACAACGTGGACGCCACGCCAGCCACCTATACCTGGACCGTGGACACCACCGCCCCCAACACCACCATTGTGGACGGCCCGGGTGACGCTTCGGGCGCGCTTGTGGCGACGCGCGACGCGATTTTTGATCTGTCCAGCAATGAGACCGGGGTCACCTACGAGTGCAGCCTCACCGAAGCGGGTCCGTACACCGCATGCAACGATCCCGCCAGCCTGACCGTGCTGCTCGACGGCACCTACACGTTCTATGCGCGCGCACGCGATGCCGCCGGCAACGTGGATCCCACCCCGGCGACCTATACCTGGACCGTCGATACCGTCGCGCCGAACACCACCATCGTGGACGGACCCGGCGACGCCTCGGGCGCCTCGGTCACCAGCCGGGCCGCCTCGTTTGACCTCAGCTCCGACGAGAGCCCCGTCACCTACGAGTGCAGCTTCAGCGCCACCGGACCCTTCACGGCGTGCAACGACCCCGCCACCTTCTCTGACCTCGTCGACGGCACCTACACCCTGTACGCCCGCGCGCGTGACACCGCCGGCAACGTGGACGCCACCCCGGCCACCTACACCTGGACCGTCGACAACGTGGCCCCCAACACCACCATCGTCGATGGACCCGGCGACGCTTCGGGCGCCTCGGTCACCAGCCGGGCCGCCTCGTTTGACCTCAGCTCCGACGAGAGCCCGGTCACCTACGAGTGCAGCTTCAGCGCCACCGGCCCCTTCACGGCGTGCAACGACCCCGCCACCTTCTCGGGCCTCGTCGACGGCACCTACACCCTGTTTGCCCGCGCGCGCGACGCCGCCGGCAACGTGGACCCCACACCGGCCACCTACACCTGGACCGTCGATAACGTGGACCCCAACACCACCATCGTCGATGGACCCGGCGACGCTTCGGGCGCCTCGGTCACCAGCCGGGCCGCCTCGTTTGACCTCGACTCCAACGAGAGCCCGGTCACCTACGAGTGCAGCTTCAGCGCCACCGGACCCTTCACGGCGTGCAACGACCCCGCCACCTTCTCGGGCCTCGTGGATGGCACCTACACCCTGTTTGCCCGCGCGCGCGACGCTGCCGGCAACGTGGACCCCACACCGGCCACCTACACCTGGACGGTCGACAACGCGGCCCCGAACACCACCATCGTCGATGGACCCGGCGCCGCCTCGGGTGCCTCTGTCGCCAGCAACTCCGCCTCGTTTGACCTGAGCTCCGACGAGAGCCCGGTCACCTACGAGTGCAGCTTCAGCGCCACCGGACCGTTCACGGCATGCAACGACCCCGCTAACTTCGCCGACCTCGCCGACGGCACCTACACCCTGTATGCACGCGCCATCGACGCCGCTGGCAACGTGGACCCCACCCCCGCCACCTACACCTGGACCGTCGATACCACGGCCCCTGCGACCGTGTTCGATGCGACCGAACCCAGCCCGAGCGACGACGCCACCGCTGACTTCGACTTCGGCACCGAGGGCGACGAGGAAGGCGTGACCTACACCTGCCGTTATGGCGTGGCACCCCTGGCCGGTAGCTTTGCGCCCTGCGACGAGCTGTTCTCCACCGAGGCGCTTGCTCAGGGAACCTATCGCATCGAAGTCATCGCGTCCGACGCGGTCGGCAACGCCGATGCCACCCCCGCATTCTACGAGTGGACCGTGGATCTGACCGTCTGCAGCGACGGCGATCTGGACCCGGGTGAGGTGTGCGACGACGGCGATGGAGACAACGGCGACGGCTGCTCGGCTACCTGCGCCATCGACGACGGATACACCTGCGAAGGCGAGCCTTCATCCTGCAGCACCACCTGCGGCGACGGCGTCATCGCCGGTGCCGAAGCCTGTGACGACGGCAACACCGCCAACGGCGACGGATGCTCGGCCACCTGCGCCGTCGACGACGGATACACCTGCGAAGGCGAGCCTTCCGAATGTGCCACCACCTGTGGTGATGGTGTCATCGCGGGCGACGAAGCATGCGACGATGACAATGCAGACAGCGGCGACGGCTGCTCGGCTACGTGCGAAGTCGAAGATCGCGACAGTGACGGTGTACTCGACCCCGATGACAACTGCCCCGACACGGCGAACGAAGATCAGGCCGACGAAGACGGCGACGACCTGGGCGACGTCTGCGACAACGACGCCGATAACGACGGCATCGCCGACGATGACGACAACTGCCCCACCGTGCCCAACCCCGGCCAGGAGAACTCCGACGACGACGCGGACGGCGACGCCTGCGACGACGACGACGACAACGACGGCCTGACCGACGAAGAAGAAGCCGACCTGGGCACTGACCCGACCAACCCCGACACCGACGGCGACGGGCTCTCCGATGGCCTCGAGGTCGACACTGACACCGACCCCACCAACGCTGACACCGACGGCGACGGCCTGTGCGACGCCGCAGTCGCTGTTGAAGACGTCTGCGAAGCCGGCGAAGACCTCAACGGCAACGGCATTGTCGATGACGGCGAGACCGACCCGCGCATCGCCGACACCGACGGCGACGGCCTGTCGGATGGCATCGAAGCGCTGAGCGAGCCGGGCACCGACCCGCTCGACGCTGACACCGACGACGACGGGCTTTGCGACGGCCCCAGCACGGTCTCCGGCGTGTGCGACGGCGGCGAAGACAAAAACGCCGATGGCGTGTTCGACTCCGACGAGACCGATCCGAACGACCCCGACACCGACGACGGCGGCGTCAACGACGGCGCTGAAGCCACACGCGGCACCGACCCGCTCGACGCCAGCGACGACCAGCCGGCCGACACCGACGCCGACGATGACGGCATCGCCGATGCCGACGACAACTGCCCCACCGTTCCCAACCCCGGTCAGGAGAACTCCGACGACGACGCGCAGGGCGATGCCTGCGACGACGACGACGACAACGACGGCCTGACCGACGAAGAGGAAGCCGACCTGGGCACCGACCCCACCAACGCTGACACCGACGGCGACGGACTCTCCGACGGCGACGAGGTCAACACCCACGAAACCGACCCCACCAACCCCGACACCGACGGCGACGGACTCTCCGACGGCGACGAGGTCAACACCCACGAAACCGACCCCACCAACCCCGACACC
>JAGWVZ010000130.1 GCA_018970625.1 Myxococcales bacterium
AGGGGGACCCTGAGCTGATCTGGTCGGACTGGGCCGCGCTGCGCGCGGTGTCACGTGGTGCCTTTTGCCGTGTGGACGCGGATGTGATCTCGCGCCCTGGTCCCCGGATTCTGGAGGCGGTGGATCGACTGGCGGCCTGTCTGTCGGAGCTGGGCGCGAGGAGCGCCGCTGAGGGCTCTCGCTAGAAGGAGATGGGCGGTCGCTCGGCGCGATTTC
The DNA here is from genome assembly GCA_018970625.1 of Myxococcales bacterium. The sequence goes on from JAGWVZ010000130.1 coordinate 217, forward strand.
GCCTGGGGCGGTCCGACTCGTTGCCTGCGTCGTCTTCGTCCTGTGCGTTGTTTGCCGGGACGGCGACCGGGTTGTCGGCCTGCGAGGGTTGGGCATCGGGCGCGATGGCAGGCGTTGGGTTGGGGGTCGGATTGGCGGCAGGCGTTGGGTTGGGGGTCGGCGTCGGGGCTTCAACAGGCGTTGCGTCAGGCTGTTGAATCTGCGCCGGTTCAGAGGGCGGCGATAGTGGCTGCGCGTGGCCGGGTTCAGGCACCGCTTCACTGGTCGGGGCTGGCGTAGGTGCCGGAGCTGCGACGCGCCCTTGCCCGGGGGTGGGGGTTGGGGAGCCTGCGGCTTCGGTTTGCTCGCGTCGGGCGCGCTCCTGTTGGACGAGGTCAGCGGGCATGACCTGATGGTCGCTGTGCGTGGCATTCCAGGCGAACGTGACGGCGATCTCTCGCGTGGTGGCTCCGATGCTGGCGCCACGTGCAGTGGCTGCCAGAATCGCCTCGGCGACCAGGTCAGGCGCGGGTGGCTCAGTGGGTGGAGCCGTGACCGGTGGCGCGACGGCGACAGGAGCCGGTGGTGGTGTTTGCAGCGTGTCGGCGGGAGGGGGTTCACTGGTCGGCGCCTGACTCGACAGCACCGCGACGGTGATGGCGATTCCCACGAGCGCGAGCAGTCCCAGGGTGATGGGAACGACGGGCGCTCGTCTGGGGGCCATCTCTACGGTCGTGGTGCCGGGCACCGGGTCGGTAGTGGCGTCGTTCAGCGATGTCTTGCCGGACTGCAGGAGCGCCGCTGTCTGGCGAGTGGCGTCGGGTCGTGACCGCGCAAGGGCAGGGTGTTGCTCGCCGCTCTGGAGAGTTCCCTGGGCGGCGGCGACGGCCGCGGTGGTCCTTTTACCACCGACGTCAGAGGTGGAGAGCCGGGGGGTATAGGACAGGGCTTCGCCCGTGACCATTTCGGTGGCGAAAGGAAGCAACAGCTCAATGACTTCGTGCGCGGCGGGCCTGCGCGCCGGGTCTTTGTCCATCATGGCCTGCAGCAGCCGCGCAAAGGTCTCGGGTGCTTCGGGCAACCACGTTCGAATGTCCGGGGGTGGCTCGACGATGTGAGCCACGATCATGTTCGAACCCTCGAAGGGTAAATGTCCGCATGCGAGGTGGTAAATGCTGGCTCCCAGACCATAAACATCGGTGGCGGGGCCTAATGGGAGTGCCTGAAGCTGTTCAGGCGACATGTACGCGGGCGTACCGAAGATTTTGCTTCGGGGGTCGGTGAAGTCGATGATGGGCCGAACGAGCCCGAAGTCGGCCAGCCGGACCTCGCCTCGGCTGTTGACGAGTCCGTTGGACGGCTTGACGTCGCGGTGAATGAATCCGGCCTGATGTAGCGCGTCGAGCGCGCGCATGAGCTGAACACCCGCGGCGGCTGCCGCCCCGGCGCCAAGAGCGGTCTCATTGTAAAGGAGCGACTCCAGGTCGGGACCATCGATGTATTGCACGATCATATACGGTCGTCCGTCGTGGACGCCGACGTCGTAGATTTGAATAAGGTTGGGGTGTTCGAGGGCAGCGAGGTTGCGTGCCTCGGTGAGGAAATCGTCTAGTTCGGAACCCACCTGAAGGAATGACTCATTCAGGATTTTGATGGCGACCATGCGTCCGAGTCGTGAGTCACGACAGCGGTAGACGGTACCGGCGGCACCTTTTCCGAGGAGCTTCATGGGGACGTAGCGGTCGGCGGGCATGGCTGCGACGACGCGCTCGTCGGTGATGGGGGTGTCGCGAGAGGGCAGCTCGATGCGTACGCGCGAGAGTCCATCGGCGCAGACGATGGTGAGCTTCTCGGTGGTCCCATCGTCGAGCGTGGCTACTGCCTCATGCCGACCGGAGGTCAGATCGGCGAAGAAGCTGCCGTGCTCATCGGTCACGTGTGCCTGCTGCAGTGCCGGGAGGCTGATATGCAGCCCGGGGACAGGTCGTCCGGCCTGCTGGATCGTGACGCGAAGTGCTGGCACGGGTGAACTCCCGGTGTGAAAAAGGCTTTGGCGAGGTCGTTCAGAACTTGAGGTTCGTTCCAACCGAGAACATGTGGAGCTGAGCGGTGTTCTGACCCCACACAACATAGCTGTAATTGACATCGATGTCGCGATCACCGAGCGCGAAGATCGCACCAATGCCGGGCACTACGCTGCTGCGGTCCAGCGTGAGGTCCACGGGTGCCACGGTGGTAAACTCAAAGTCGACAGTAGAGATCGATGGGTCGTTGGCGATGAAGGACTGTCCAATGACGCGGCCTTCCCCGACCGACACCTGAGCATCGGCGAAGATGTAGGGAAGAAAGCCGGGAGTGACGCGATAGCCGGTCTTGAACGCTCCGATAACCTGGGGCGCAGGGCCGAAGAATCGGGCGCGACCGCCGACATCGAGTCGAATGAACCAGTCCCACGTGGGTGAAAAGCCGGTCAGGAGCATGGCGTGCAGATCCATCTGGCCATCGCCTAGGGTGACGTCGTCGGTGAGCCCTTCGGATGGGCTGTCATCTTCGAAGGTGCCGCTGGGTTGGCGATAGCCGGTGGGGATTTTTGCGCCGAACTCGGTGGCGATGACCGCCCTGCCCATGGGTGTCAGGCGATTGCGTACAAAGAGTCGCAGGTCGCCGAGACCGACCGCGGTCTGGTCAAAAGACTGAATGTTGGCGCGCACCGACTGCAGGCTGCCGGGGGTCTGGGTGGTGTCAAAGACGCCTTCGCCGAAGAAGACCTCATCGGAGGTGTACGAAGCGTAGGCGAAGGCAAGTGACCCACCGATCTCCAAACGGTCTGAGACACCGTAACGCAGGTCGGTTCTGAAGTTGCCACCCCAGAAGCGTCCGTCGAGCGGGAATCGCTGCAGGTCGCGCTGAATGACAAACTCGCGGTCGGCGTATTGCACGTCGGTCGACAGCTTCAGGGCGACGTCGCCCTGACCCAGCGTCCAGGGTGATGCGGACGCCACGGATGGCACGACGGTCAGGCCGAAGACGATCGCCTTCAGGCCGGCTGGAAGGGACACGCGCAGCGCGTTGCAGAATTCCATGAGCGCACCTGTACCATTGAAACTGCCGGCTGGTTCCGGTCAGCGTGAAGGGTATCCCATGACGGGCGCACGAACGCCAGCGACAGGAATAAGGAGAAAGGTAGCGGAACGAAAGCCGGAAAGTTGGCGGGCCGGGTCTGTCGAGGCTGGCATGGCATTCATGGTACGAGCGCGCCAGGTGTCGGGGAGTGAGTGATTCAGTCGAGGCACAGGCGGGCAGCAGCGAGAACAGAGACAGGCGAACGCCACCACGAAAACCTCATCTCGTGAGCGCGCGCTGACTTGTGGAAGTATGACACCCGCATTACGATGCGGGAACCCCTGTAACCGGTTTGCGTATGAGCGCACGAAAGAGAACGGCCGGCCGACTTCGGCCACAACGCCATGGATGGATCGCTGTATTTTGTGGGCTCCTGTTGGCCTGTCAGGACGGTGGTACGCCCGCCGAGCAGGCCGCTGCGTCGGCCGCCGATGTTGCGGATGCCGGGATTTCAGCGGACACGGGTGACGCCAGCCCTGCCGACGTCGCCCCGGACACTGGCCCCGTGGTGGACCTTGATCCCGACTACAGTGTTGCGTTTGCTCCGCCTGAGCCGACCATACGCCGCCTTTCGCGGGAACAGTATGCGTCCTCGGTGCGCGACGTTCTGGGTGAGTCGCTGACGGTTCCGACTTCGCTGGAGCCAGACACGAGCGTGGCGGGTTACCTGTCACTGGGCGCTGCCGTGTCGGCCATCTCGGCGCGAGGAGTCGAGCAGTACGAGGCGGCGGCCTACAATCTGGCCGCTCAGGTCATGCAGAGCGATGCGCTGCGCGGCAATATCATCCGCTGTGACGTCGATGGTGTGTATGACGCGACTTGTGCGCGGGCCTCTCTGGAACCCCTGCTGCTTCGTCTCTGGCGTCGTCCTGCCACCGAGGAGGAGTTGACTGGTCTGCTGGGCATCTGGGAACAGGCGTCCACGGTGCTGGGTGATTTTGAACAGGGCGCCGAGTACGTGCTGGCTGCGGCGTTGCAGTCTCCGCACTTTCTGTTTCGCGTTGAGCTGGGGGAACCCGATCCCGAAACGCCGGGTGGGCTTCGGTTCAGCAGCTGGGAGATGGCCAGTCGCCTGAGTTACCTGTTGTGGAACACCACGCCGGACGACGAGCTGCTGCGCGCGGCGGCCGCCGATGAGCTGGTCACAGATGCCGGGATTCAGGCGCAGGCCGAACGACTTCTGGCGTCTCCGCTGGCGGAGAACGGCATTCGCGCGCTGTTCAGCGAGATTCTTCAGCTGCACCTGCTGGACCGGCTCTCGAAAGACCCGACCGTTTTCACGCACATGAGCCCCACGCTGGGAGCATCGGCGCGCGAAGAGATGTTGCAGCTGGTGACTGAGCTGGTCCTCGTGACGGACGGTGACTATCGCGACGTGTTGACGACGCGGTCGACGTTCGTCAATCGCGAGCTGGCAGCGCTGTACAATATGCGGGCCCCTTCGCGTGACACCTTTGGCCGTGCCGAGTGGCCGGCCGATGCACCGCGCGCCGGTCTTCTGGGTCAGGTCGGATTTCTGGCGCTGGCGTCTCACCCGGTGTCCAGCTCTGCCACGCTCCGTGGCAGGTTTGTGCGCGAGCGATTGTTGTGCGAGGTCGTCGCCGCTCCTCCGGCCAATGTGGACACATCGATCCCGGAACCGTCGGGGACGACGCCCACGCTGCGCGATCGCGTGGCTGAACACCTGACGGACCCCTCCTGCGCGGGCTGCCACGAGGTGATGGACCCCATCGGGCTGGCGCTGGAGAACTTTGATGGGATTGGTCGCTTCAGGGCGACCGATAATGGCGCCGCGATCGACGCCACCGGCGATCTCGACGGCGTGCCGTTCGATGGGCCGGTCAGTCTTGCGCTCGCCCTGCGCGATCATCCGCGATTTGCTCCCTGCCTGGTGCGCCACGTGTACCGCTACACCAACGGCCGCCTTGAAACGAGCGGGGAACGGGAGCTGGTGCGTGAGCTCGCGGTCGCGTTTGAGCGCGATGGGTTCCGGGTGCGCGCACTTCTGCTGGAGCTGGTGACCACGCCGGGCTTCCGTACGCCCGGCGCGATCGGGGGGAACGAACCATGATGAACCGCTTTCGACTCAATCGTCGCACCCTGCTCCGTGGTATGCTCGGTGGTGGCATGGTTACCGTGGGTCTGCCCATGTTCGAAGCCTTCGTGAATACGAACGGCACCGCCATGGCCAACGGAGATGCCTTCCCCACCCGATTCGGCATGTTCTTCTGGGGCAATGGCATGTTGCCCGACCGCTGGGTGCCTCAGGGTACCGGGTCGGGCTACACCCTGAGCGAGCAGTTGCAACCGCTGGCGCCCGTTCGCGACCAGATTACGGTGATCACCAACATGCAGGTGCGCGTGCCCAACCAGTCACCGCATGGTTCGGGACCTGCAGGCCTGTTGTCTGGCATGCCATCCCCGACCGTGGACGCCAGTGGGTCGTTTTCCGGACCGACCATCGACCAGCGCATCGCTGCACAGATCGGTGGTGCCACGCGCTTTCGATCCATTGAGTTTGGGGCCGAGCCGGAAAGCGGCCTGTCCTGGAGCAGCGCCACCACTCGAAATCCGGCAGAACGCTCCCCGTTCGCGCTCTTTGAGCGACTGTTCGGTCCCGGCTTCCGTGCGCCTGGCGAAGAGGCCATCGTGGACCCGTCTATCGCCCTGCGGCGAAGCGTACTGGACGTCGTGACCGAGGACGCGAACCGCCTGCGAAATCGACTCGGAACAGCCGATCAGGCCCGCCTTGACTCGCACCTGACCGCGATCCGCGAGCTCGAACTTCGGCTGGCCCGTCTCGAAGAAGATCCACCGACGCTCGCGGCGTGCCTGCGTCCTCAGGCGCCGCTCGCCGACTATCCGTGGATCAACGGCCGCCCGCAGCTGGGGCTCGTCAATCGGGTGTTCTCGGATCTTTGCGCGATGGCGCTCGCCTGCGACCAGACCCGGGTGTTCACGAACTTTATCTCCTTCCCGGTGAATAACCTGCTCTTTGAGGGTGCCGAGGCCGGCCACCACCAGCTCACACACGACGAACCCGGCGAGCAGCCGCAGGTCAACGAGATTGTGATCGAGCTGATGGGCTATTTCGCCGAGTTTATTCAGGCGCTGCGCAGCATTCCGGAAGGCGACGGCACGCTGCTGGACCACTGCGCCGTGCTGGGTACTTCCGATGTCTCCTACGGCCGCACCCACTCGATTGACGAATATCCGCTCATCATCGCCGGCTCGGGTTCGGGACGCCTGCGCACCGGTATTCATCATCGTCCCACCGGCGCCGATAACGCCAGCAAGGTCATTCTGACCCTGATGCGAGCCGTTGGGGTCACAGCGGCCAGCTACGGCGAAGCCGACGCCATGGCCACCGAGACGGTCTCGGAGGTAGAAGCATGAGCCGCTGTCGCGCCTCGCGTTGCTGGCACTCGGTTGCCCTCTTTGCGATCATGCTCCCGCTGACGGCCTGTCAGGGCGATGGTACGCCCGCAGACCGTGCTCGCGATTCAGCCGAGTCGAACGCGGACGCCGGCGCTGACATCGGCGCAGACACCGGCACCGATGTCTCTCCCGACGTGGCCGTCGATTCGGATTCCAGCATCAGCGACACCGAAGAGCCATTCGATGGGTCTTCGATTCCCACGAGTTGTGATGCGCCCGACCGGCAAACGATGGCGATGGTGAACGTGCTCCGGTTCTCACGCGAGGTCGAAGGCGGCCGTGTTCCGGGTATTGATCTGGACGATCGCGTCTCGGACAACCGCGACGCCCTGGGCTGTTTTCAGGCAGACGCCACGGCGCCTGATGGTACCCCGGGCGTCGACGCTGCGTTCTCTACCCTTCTGCCTGCACTCGAGGCCGTCGGCGGCGATGCGATTGAGGGCCTGGTGCAGTCGGCGATCAACATGGGCGAGCTGTTGCTTGCGATGGAGGTCACCGGACTGGACGACCCGCTGAACGATGACTGCGTACAGGTACGCATCAGCCGCGGCGCCGGCGTTCCGTCGCTTGGCACCGACGGTCTTCTGCTTGCTGGCCAGACCTACGAACGCGATCCCGAAGGCCCGGAGTCGCTCATTACCGGTGCCACCATCCGGAACGGTGTGCTGGAAGCGGGTCCGTTTGAGTTGGCGCTGCCGCTGCAGGTGTTTGACCGATTCATTTTGTTCAACGTGCGACAGGCGCGTCTGAAGGTGCAGGTGACGCAGGGCGGCGATTGGGAAGGGGTCATGGGTGGCGCCGTGCTGATCTCCGAGATCGAGCAGGTCGCTCAGGATGCGGGCGAGACCGTCTCTGCGGTGCTGCAGACGATTGTTGGACAGGCCGCCGACCTGCTGCCGAATGAAGCGGGTGTATGTCAGGCGCTGTCGGTCGCGCTGGTGTTCAACGCCCGTGACGGGTTTTTTTACGATCCCTGAATCTGACCGCCGCCCTGTGAAGGCCCGAAGCCAGAAGGCGTCCACACGTCGTCCGCTTGCGAGGTCCTTGTGGATTTTACGGCGCGCTGAGAAACTATTGTGCCCCACAGGACACACGCCGTGTCCGCCGGGTCAGGATCTGGCTCTTGAACCTCGCGCCGTCCGCTGTTACCCGCGAACCACTCGTCAGCCGAAGCTTCGTGCTGCTGGTGATGGGTCAGTTCATGCAGTCGCTCGGGTACTCGACCCTGCCGCTGTTGCCTCTCTATCTGACCTGGATGGGAGCCACTCGGCTGGAGATAGGTGTCACCATGGCGGTGGGCTCAATCGGTGGGCTGTTGTTTCGTCCGGTAGTGGGTTGGGCACTCGACCGGGTGGGCCGCCGCCCGACGCTGCTCGTTGGTACGGTGATGCTGGGTCTGGCTACGATTCTGCTGGGTTGGGTCAGGGAGCCCGGGTGGTTGTTGTATGCGGATCGGGTGCTGTTCGGACTGGGCGTCGGTTGTCTGTTTACCGGGTACTTCACCTGGGCCGCCGACCTCGTTCCTGCTTCGCGGCGAACCGAGGGTCTGGCGTTATTTGGGATCGCCGGGCTCCTGCCTCTGTGTGTGAACCCGATCTCTACGGAGCTGGGTCTGACCGGCGCTGAGATTCGCTGGTTGTTTCCGTGGGTGGGGGTGCTGATCCTGTGTTCGCTGTTTTTTGTGCTGCAGCTGAAGGAGCCGGAACGTGCGGCGGCGGCGGGCAGCAGCCGGGT
>JAGWVZ010000131.1 GCA_018970625.1 Myxococcales bacterium
CACGCCGGGCTGTGGTGCGAACGGTTCATGCTGGATGGTCGAGCGGTCGGGTCCGGCGGTGGAAACCACATTACGCTTGGCGGTGCTACGCCGCTGGAGAGCCCATTTCTGAAGCGCCCTGAGCTGCTGGCGCGGCTGGTTCGGTTCTTTCAGCAGCACCCATCGCTGTCATACCTGTTTACCGGATTGTTTGTGGGCCCGACGTCTCAGGCTCCGCGGGTCGATGAGGCGCGTCAGGACAGCCTTGCCGAGCTGGAGTTGGCGCTTCATCAGCTGCACAGGGCGGGCGAGCGACCGGCACCGTGGTTTGTCGATCGGCTGTTGCGTAATTTGCTGGTGGATTTGTCCGGAAATACGCATCGCACCGAGATTTGCATCGATAAACTCTACAACCCCGGGTCTGTGACAGGTCGTCTGGGAATCGTGGAGTTGCGGGCATTTGAAATGCCACCGCACGAGCGGATGGCGGTGGCGCAGGTGGTGCTGGTGCGCGCCATTGTGGCGGCGCTCGCTGCGGCGCCCTACGACAGTCCCCTTGTGGCATGGGGCACGCGCCTGCACGACGAGTTTATGCTGCCCTATTTTGTGTGGCAGGATTTTCAGGATGTGCTGGCATTTCTGGGTAGTCGTGGCGTTGCGCTCGATGAAGAATGGTATCGGGTATTTCTGGATTATCGGTTTCCACTCTTCGGACAGATTCAGTGCGAAGGCGTGACGCTGGATATTCGTCCGGCGCTGGAGCCGTGGTCGGTGCTGGGTGAAGAACCCACCGGCGCGACCACGTCGCGTTATGTGGACTCTTCGCTGGAACGAATTGAGGTGCGGGTTCGCGGTTTGCAGGCCGAACGACACGCGCTGACCGTGAACGGAGTGCTGGTGCCGCTGCACGCGACGAGTACCCCCGGTGAAATGGTCGCTGGAATACGGTTCCGTGCGTGGCAGCCACCGCATTGCCTGCATCCACACATCGGGGTGCATCACCCGTTGCAGCTGGATGTCGTGGACACGTGGGCCCGGCGTTCGCTCGGCGGCTGCCGCTATCACGTGTGGCACCCCGAAGGGCGTGCGTTTCTGGAGCCGCCTCTGACGGCGGTTGAAGCGACGGCCCGACGCGCCTCTCGCTTCACGATACTGAGCGCGACACCCTGGCCGGTGCACCCCGTGCGGATTCCGCGCAATCCGGCGATGCGGGTGACGCTGGATTTGCGTTTCAGTCAGACGGACAGACAGCAGGAATACATCGAGCCGATTTAACCGACGATGATTCCTTGCGACCTTGTTATTTTCGACAATTACCGCAGTAAATGAGCGACGATTATTCCGTGCAATCGTAGCGAGCTTCTACGGCATGGGCATTGCCGTCGCGCAAGGTGCCACAGGCCGATCCATAGAATTGCAGGAACGTTTCGCGAGCAATATTCCAGCCATTGGCGCCGGTGGTGTCGCGCGGAATTTCAACGCCGTCGATGGTCACGACGATATTGTCGACATCTTCGGGAATTTCGGGAAACTCGTAATCGCACGGCACGGTGCTGCCGGTGGTGGTGCGTAAGGCTTCGACCAGCTGAGCGGAATCGGTGACGGCGTAATGCCGCCCTGCATTTGCGGTCTCTCCTGCGACCGCCATCTGGTCGAGCAGGTCCGAGACACCTGCCGTGCCGGGAATACCCACGACGAACGTGCGGACACCCGAGAGGAGCAGGTCACGCACCGCCTGCAGGGTGCGCTCGCGGTCCAGACAGTTGGCGTTGTTGATTCCGCAGGTCGCCCCCGGGATACACTCGCAGGTGGACGCGTTGAAGCTGGAGTTACAGCCTGGGCCGCCGTCGGTAGCGAGCAGGACGTAGTTGTTTTCGCCGGGGTGCGAGGCGTTGAGCGCGTCGCGGGCAGCGTACAGAGAGAGGGCCGTCGGGGTGCCCCCGGCCGGTACGGTGTTGAGCGCGGTCGAGATGGCCGTGGCCGTGCTTTCGCCCGCTGCTACGCGTACATCGCCCGTGGCGCACGAATCCCCAAAGAGTCCATCGGCTGCGGTGCCGGGAAAGAGCATGAGACCGAAATTGACGCGATCGCCGAGCGCGGTGGTGACGCTGCGCACGGCGCTGACCATGGTATCCCAGCGGCCGTCGGTGTTCATGCTGTTGGAGCGATCGACGAGCAACATGAAATTGGCGACCGCGAGGGCGTCTGGCTTGAGCGAGAACGAGAGGGTTTCGCAGTTATCGGGCACCACGTCGGACGGTGTGGAGTTGCCAGCGTCGCTGGTGGTGGTGTCGGTGCCCGTTTCGGCGTCCGTCCCGGGTACGACATCGGTGCCGGGATCGACGGGGTCGGCGTCCGGGTCTTCGGCGCCGGCGTCTTCGTCGCCGGGCGCTTCGTCAGAGGAGTCTTCGCCGGACCTGTCGTCATCGGTGCGTGGACGCTCCGTGCGGGTGTCGCTTTCTTCGGTTGTGGTCCCCGATTCAGCGACGCAGCCCACCACAAGGGCACCCAGCAGGCAGGAGACCGTGACCAGACAGGTGAGGCGAGTGTGAGACGTCATGGCAAAAACCGGTGAAGGGGCATTCGAACGTCTGTGCAGGGTAGCGACGTGCGATGAAAAGCTCAACCGGGGTGCACGCGCACGGTCGAAAGATGGCAGACGCAGGGTTCATGACCGACCGGGTTCGGCGGCAATACTCCGCTCACCTTCCGCTTGTGGTCGGACACGTTGAGCAGGCCAGAGGCTTCGGTTTCCGGTGAGTCGGGTGGCGAGCGCCGCGACGACGAGCGAGGGAAGCAGCATGGGCAACCCCATGAGCTCGGCGGCCATAACACCGAGCGCCAGCGGCGTGTTGGCAGCGGCCCCGAACAGCGCGACCAGCCCAACTCCGGCGGCTACGTCGGGAGGCAGGCCCAGCAACGGGGCCAGCGCGCTGCCGAGCGCTGCGCCGATGAAGAAGAGCGGCGTCACCTCGCCACCGGGAAAACCCGACCCGACGGTGAGAGAGGTAAAGAGGAGTTTCAGCGCAAAAACCTGCAGCGGAAGGGCCGGCGTCAGAAACGCACGCTCGAAGGTGGGTACGCCGAGGCCCAGATACAGATCGGTGCCAACCCATTGCCACAGCGCAACCACGGCCACCGCGCCCACCACGGGCCGGAGTGGTGCAAGTGGCACCCAGTGTCCCAGACCTCGCTTTACGGCGTGTGTGAGCTCCATAAAGAGCACGGCAACCATCGCGACGGCGATCGCAAGCACTGCCAGCGCGAGCCATAGTTCGCCGTTCATCAGGTTCACCGCGACCGTGGGGAACGGGATGTGCAAGATGCCCATCCGTTGGGTCACAGCGTCGCCGATGAAGGCCGCCAGCAGCGCCACGGGTGCAAACCGTAACTGCAGTTTACCCGCGACCATCCACTCTACGGCAAAGACGGCACCGGCGAGCGGTGTGCCGAAGACAGAACCGAACCCGCCCGCCACTCCGGCGACCAGCAGGTGCTTTCTAATCTGGGCGTCGACGTGAACGCGATTCGCGAGCTGGTCGGCGAGAGCGGCCCCCATTTGTACAGCGGTGCCTTCGCGACCAGCGCTGCCACCAAAGAGGTGCGTCACGAGGGTGCCCACGAGCACCAATGGCGCCATACGCAGCGGGATCGTTGCAGACGTATCATCCTGAAGTGTATGAAGAATCAGGTTGCTTCCCTGCCCTGTCGGCCCGGCGTATCGGTGCCATAACCAACCCAACGCCAGACCCGCCAGAGGCAACGCCCACACGAGCCGGCCGTGCGCCGCGCGTACCTCCGTCGCGGCGTCCAGCGCGTACAGAAAGGTGGCCGAGGCAAGCCCGCACGCCACACCGACGACCGCCGTTGCGAGGAGGACTCGACCGCTGGCTCGCCAGTCGAGCCGTACGTTTGGAGAGAATCGCGAGCGCATAACGAGCGTTTGAAACATGCGGTGGGCGAACCCAGAGTTCACGCAGTAGCACTTGCGAACGAATCCGGACACCAGTGTGGGTTTCACCCCCCGTGCCATCGTGCAATGGGGTAAGCGACGGCCCGATGGAAGTCAGAGGCGCCGATGCTCCGGGCGGCGCCGGGTAAATCGCCCTGACCCCGGCGAGTCAGGACCGCGCGCCCATTGAGCTCGTTGACGTACAGGTGCGGCAGGGGAATGAAGGTCGCAGCCCATGGGTTGTGTGACGCCATCCTCTATCCCGGCCTCTTTTATGCCAATTCGAATGTATCATATTCCGGTGTGTCCGTTCTCGCAGCGCGTCGAAATCCTGCTGCACCTGAAGGACCTGACCCGCGAGGTGGAGTTCGTGCGGGTCGATATTACAAAGCCACGCGACCCCCACATTCTTGCGCTCAGCGGAGGTACCACCGCCCTGCCGGTCATGGAACTTGAAGACGGTAGAGCGCTGAAAGAGAGCCTGGTGCTGATGGATTATCTGGACATACGGTTTGACGAACGCCCTGTTCGCAGGGCCGATGCGTGGGAGCGCGCCGTTGAGAACCTTTTGGTGACCTACGAAAATGCGTTCAATATGGCCGGGTATGGGCTGGTAATGAATCAGGATGCCGACCAGCGGCAGGTATTTCTGGACAAATATCTGGAGCAACACCGGAAAGTAAACGAGTTCCTTTTGCGCTACGGCAGCGCGAGCGGTCCCTGGCTGTTTGACCGTTTTGGCTGGGCCGAGGCCGTATTCACCCCATTTTTCCGACGATTCGCATTTATTCCCTATTATGAAGGGATGGATATTCCCGACACGGGGGAGTTTTCGCGCGTGCTGGCATGGCGGGAGGCGTGCCTGCAGCACCCGTCGGCCCAACAGGTAACTGACGAAGAAGTGGTGAAGGTGTATTACGATTATGCGCGCGGCGGCGGCAACGGGCGCACACTGCCAGGGCGTCAGGTCTCCAGCTTTGCCTTTTTGCCGCGATGGCAGGACCGTCCCTGGCCCCCACGTGACAAGTACGGTCCTGCGGCAACCGATGAACAACTCGGGTTGGTCGGCGCCTGATCAGGGGGCCGCGCTGCCACTAATTGTGAGCCACCACAACGACGCTGTCAGCGTCGGTAAGGCAAACCCGCTGCGATTTGTCGGGATTTAATGTGACCTTGCCGTTCGAGGCGGTGCGATAGCCAATCGCAGCCTCGCCGCGGCGACGCGCGGCTTCGACGATGGTACTGAACTGCACCTCTACCGGTTCCACGTAGAGTGAGGCCGGACGCACATAATACTCGGCCCCGTCGGGATCGAGCAGTTCGTGCAGCACCGGCATCAGGTGCGGGTTTTCCGCCATCTGGCACATCATCAGGCTCACCAGCTGATTGCTGACAACGAAATCGTCGGGCGCCCCACTCGCAGCCAGATCGCGATTGTGCACGTTCAGCATCTCACTCACGACCGAGATCGACAGATTTCGTCGCCGCGCGAGGTCACGCAGGTGAATCAGCGAGAGCAGCACGGTCGCGTCTGCGCGTTCCGAAACCGTCGCATCAGGCGGCAACACCAGAATATGTGTCCATGCGTCCGGCTTCAGATCTTCCAGTACAGCGCGACGCGTCGGGTCCTGACGAATGACCGTCAGCGACTGCGTCTGCAGATGGCCCACCTGGCTCGCAATCACCTCCGCATCGACGATCGGCGTGACAACACACACCTCGGAGCCTTCCCCCACGTACGAATCAAGCCCTTGAATCACCCGCCACGCATCGGAGTGCCACCCCAGCACGAGCGTGCGTTCCTGTTCCACGACCTGTGCGTGGCCCTCCCGAATGGAAGCGACCTCTTTATCGGTGCTCCATTCAATCTTCACTTTGCTGTCGTCCTCCGCGATCACGACAAGTCGGTCGCCCGCCTCGACGACCGTATCCGTCGACGGCGCGAGCAGCGCTTTGCCACCACGATAAATGCCAATCAGCGAAGACGCCCGAAAAGCAAACAGGCAGTCGCCAAAGGTGCGACCTGCCAGCTCGCCCGGTTCGGTGAAGTAGATTTCGTTCCCGTCAAAATCGAGCGTCTCGGCATGGACCTGTGACAAGCCAGGCTGTCGAAGCGCCTGTACCATAATGCGCGACACCAGATCAGCGCCGAGCACCACCTGCAGCTCGTCGCCACCCAGAAGCATCGCTGCCTCCATGTTCCCATGGTCGCAGAGCTCGGCTACCACGTGCAGCGCTTTGCGCTCGCCCGGCGCGAACAGCGCCATCAATGTCTGAATCACGGTCACGTCGCCATCGTGACCTCCGCCGGCATGAAGCACCAGCACCGACCGACTGGCGTACACATTGACCAGCTCCAGGTCGGACCGGTCGGAAGGATTTCCAGACCGCACCACCACGCGCAAATGTGGGTGTTCCGCGACAATCTCCTTCACGAAGTCATCCATTTCGGCTTTGTCACCCTGCGCAAGAATCGCCACGATCCCTTTCCCAACACTCTCACTCGCCAGCGCCAGCTGCCGAAGCACCGTCGGTATGGCCGGACTCCAGCCCAGAATCACCACGTGCCCCGTTTCGAGAACGCGCGACTTTCCCTTTCGTAGTTCTTCGAGGCGAGTCTGGAGTCCACTCGACAGAATACTGATGAGCGTCGAAAGGATGAAAATTCCGCCGAGTGTAATTCCCAGGTTGGCGATCAATAAGGGCCATTGCCAGCCGCCAGCGTCCCCTCCGAGGGTACCGGCATCCATCGCCCGCATCAGGCCGTACCACAGGACCCGAATTGTTCCTTCAGCGCCCTCGCCGCTCGCATCCTCAGGCACGAGACCCAGCGCAAGCAGCAACGTTGTGTGCACACCAATCAGCCCCAGCGTGATCATCGCCAGCCAGAACACCAGCGCAGGCGTCCCTTTGGACATGGTGTTGTCGAACGCGTAACGAAGACGATCGCGAAAGCTGAATGTGGACATACCAGACCTGACCCGGGACGTACCCGCAAACCACACCAGACCGGACAATCGGTGTGTGACAGGCACCATCCTGTCTGCAGAGTGCAACCCGTGTCAATCAGACTGCGCCCGTTCCGGAGTGCGGCGCTCGCGTCAGCACCGCCCTGTGCATCAACAGCGGTTTTGCAGGGCGGCGGTGCTCAGGCCGCGCGCGCTGTACGTGCGGATGCGGAACACCGCCTGGCCAGCAGGCGCCGACGTAAACGCTCCGTGTGCCGACCGGTTATGGAGCGGGAACGGTCGCATCGGGCTGCGCCGACACCCACTCTGCAATATGCGCTGCGTAGTCATCGTTGGGAATCGCAACGGTCCCCGACTCGCCAGCGTGCTCTCCAATAATAAAGGTCACATCCAGCGGAATTCCAGCGTCGGCACAGGCTTCAATGTCGCTGGTCGCGTTGCCATAGGCAGCGACGATGTCCCACTGCATGTCATTGAGGAGTTCCGAAATAAACTCGGCTTTGTAGGCGCGGGCGGTCTCGCCAAAGCCCAGACTGAACGCAAATTGCGTGAGTCCGTGCGGAAGACCACGCCGAGCTTTCCACGCTTCGGTCATGGGGCGAAAATCGCCGGGGCGAGCGGTCAGGTAAACGAGATCGTAACCTTTGGCGTCCCATGCCTGAATGAGTTCAATCGCGCTGCCCTTCGTTTGCTGGTCGTACGTCGGGTCGCCAATCTCGGCAAAGAGCTCGTCGTCTGACAGGGTGAGCGTGCCGTCGATGTCCGACAGCACCAGCTGGGTTCCTTCGGGCCAGACCATCAGGCTGTGTGTGTAGCAGGTTCGCCCTGCCTCAAATACCGCCCACACCTTGTGCGAGCCGGCGTCGAACGTGGTGCCCAGGTCGAACGAGTACGACCCGTCGGCAGCGGTGGTGGTACGGCCAAGCTGCTCCCACGATGTGGTAACGTCGTTAAACCGCCACAGGCTGACGGGTTCTCCCGGCAACACATTGGTTTGCAGGGCGCTGGCTGCCACGCCGAGCACACCCACCAGCGTCTGTGGGTCTGCGGGGTTTCCGTAAAAGTCACGGTGGGCGGTGTTGTCATAGAGAGCCTCAGCGACGGCCTGACCGTTGCGCTCGCTCGCCCACGCCCCAGCCTCGACCTCGAGGTCAAAGGGAAACTCCTGCTGTCCAGGGCAGTTCAGCTCTCGGGGCTGTTCGACGATGGCATCATCGGAGCCTGTGTCGGTCGCAATGTCTCCAGCATCTGATGACGAGACATCGGACGCAGCATCCGTCGGATTCGGCCCAGCGGAGTCGCTGTCACCGCAACCTGCAAAGAGGTTGGCTGCCAGACAGGTTGCCAGAAGAAGAGGAGACGCCATCGACGGCGTGACGACGCCACCAGCGGATATTTCGGCGGACGGGAGGATGAAACGCATGGGGCAACTCCAGACGCGGAACCAAGGAACTCAACCGCCGTTACGCAAATGTCACCCTAATGTCACCATTCATCAAAACAAGCCCCCCTTGAACGGACACG
>JAGWVZ010000132.1 GCA_018970625.1 Myxococcales bacterium
AACGGTTTCAGGGGCGCTGCCAGTCCAGCTCAATGGCGCTGACGGTGGGCGTGGTGGTGCCGGTCGAGAAGGTGGAGGTGAACTGGACCTCGACCTGACAGTAGCGTCCGCGTGGCAGGTCGAATGTCACGGGCAAGGCGGAGTAGTAGGCGGTCCAGTCAGACCAGGTGATGGCGTCTGGGCTGGTGCGAAACCGAATGTCTGCGGTGGTGCCGGCGGGTACGGACGCGGTCCAGCTTGCGCCATCGAAGGAGCAGTTGGCGACGCCGCAGTCGAAGATGTTGCGCCAGTAACCACGCGGGGCCGTAAAGTTGCGGAGCTGAAAGCCCGTGAGGTCGGAGTAGCTGTAGGGAGAGGCACCGGAGTAGATGCTGACGTCGACGGTGTTGGTTGTGGTGTTGATTCGGTTCACAAAACCGTCGCTCAGACAGGTGGTCCAGATGTTCGCGGTGGAGTCGACCCCGACGCCAGTAGGCTGGTTGCACACGTTGTAGGTGCGCACGAAGGTCCGGGTGGTGGGGTTGAACTGCGCGACGCGATTTGAGCCGGATGAGGCGAGCCAGATGAAGCCGTCGCGGTCGACGGCGACGCCGCGGGTATTGGTCATCGAGGTGGCGGTGTCGTATCGGGCGAAGTCGCCGATGCCAGCGAGGAAGTCTTCGCGGTCGACGAAGAGCAGGCCGTGCTGGGTCCAGTTGCCCATCCAGATGTCGCCGTTGTTGTCGATGGCGATGCCGTAGGGTTGGGTGGGGAACGACGCGCCGGCGGTACGGATGCGGGTTCTGGTGCGGGTGTTGAAGGCGGTGAGCGCTTCGCTGCCACCATTGATGCTGGCGACCCAGAGAATGCCTTCGCGGTCGATGGCAAAGCCATAGGGGTTGGCGCCGAGGTCGAAGGGGCCTTCGACGTTGTAGGGCGGGTTGGGGTCGACGCGATAGGCGGCGCGGCGATTCCATGCGCCGACCCAGACGTAGCCATCGGGGTCGATGGCGAGCGCGCGCAATCCGGAGTCGTTGCCGGCGACGCGAACATTGGCGATGACGCAGTCGGTGACGCAGTCGCCGCCGCGGACCTTGGTGATGGAGCCGGCAATGCCGCCGCCAAAGGCTCGGCTCGCGACCCATGCATTGCCGTCGAGGTCGACGGCGGTTCGGCTGGGTGAGTCGTCACTGATGCCGCCATTGACACCGACGGGGTAGCGGTTGACGAGGGTTCGGCGGGCGGTATCGAAGCGGCTGACGGTGTCTTCGCCGGAGTTTGCGATCCACAGGTCGTTGAAGACCTGCGTGTTGGCGTTGAGGCGAAGTCCGTCGGCAGCGCCAATGCCGTCGAGCTCGGCGCCCGACGAGAAGCCGGCGTCGGTGCTCCAGTCGTAGGTGTAGCAGGGCTGGTCGCACAGGCCGCAGGCGTTCACGAGATTTTCGTCGGTGAGGCCGTCGCAGTCGTTGTCCAGACCGTCGCAGAGTGTGGTTCCGCCGGCTTCTTCGGGGGTGACGTCGGCGAGGCATTGGCCGCAGCTGTTTCGGAGTCCTTCGTCGGTCTGACCATCGCAGTCGTTATCGACGCCATCGCAGAGCTCGGCGGTGGTGTCACAGACCGAGCAACCGTCGGGTGAGATGTCCACGCGGCCGTCGCAGTCGTTGTCGAGACCATCGCAGAGGTCGACGGCGGGGAGCACGTAGCCCACACAGCGTCCGTTGACGGCATCACCGGTGTAGCAGTCGCGGTTGCCTGCCTGACAGGTACCCACACCGAGCGTGGCGGGGTCACCGGGGTAGCAGGGGTCCGAATCCCCTTCGCAGAAGCAGGCCTCGTCGACGGCGGTGTCGCAGTCGTTGTCGATTCCGTCACCGCAGACTTCAGTGGGCAGCACGTCGCCGGGGCACAGGCCGCACAGCAGCCGCAGGCCTTCGTCGACCTGACCGTCGCAGTTGTTGTCGAGGCCATCACAGACTTCGATGGGCGCGGGTCCACATTCACCGCACGCGTTGCGGAGCCCTTCGTCGGTGAGGCCATCGCAGTCGTTGTCCAGATTGTCACAGACCTCGGTGGCGGGTAGGATCTGGCCGACGCACTCGCCGTAGGTGCCATCATTGCAAAGGGTTCCGCCGCCGGGACAGGTGCAGTCGGCGAGGCCGCCTCTGCAGGCGCCGATCCCGAGCGTCGCCGGTGGGCCGGAGTAGCAGGGCTGTCGGGTACGTCCGTCGCAGAAGCACCCCGCCGCCGCGTCGTCGACGACCCCATTGCAGTCGTTGTCGAGCTCGTCGCCGCAGACTTCGGTGGGCGCTTCGCCACAAAAGCCGCAGGCGTTTCGGACGCCCTCATCGACTTCGGTGTCGCAGTTGTTATCGCGTGCATCGCAGAGTTCGGCTGCGCCGGGATAAACGGTGTTCAGCCGGTCGTTGCAATCCCCGGTGGCCGCCACATAGCCTGCGGGCGGCGCACAGGCCTGCCGGGGGAGCCGGCTGTTTCCGAATCCATCGCCGTCAAGGTCGGCATAGTAGGTGACGCGATCACCCGCAAACTCATCGGTGTCGCCGTCGCAGTCGTTGTCGACGCCATCGCAGAGCTCGGCGGCACTGGGCGCGACCAGCTCATCGCCGTCGTCGCAGTCAGAGTTACTGGTGACATAGCCATCGACGAGCGTACAGGCGTACGACGCACGCACCGCGTTGTTGCCAAAGCCATCGCCATCGGCATCGGGGTAGGTGAGCAACAAACCGGTGTCCTCATCAACCACGCCGTCGCAGTCGTTGTCCTGCAGGTCGCACTCCTCGACGCCGTCCGGGTTGATGGTGTCGCTGGCGTCGTCACAGTCCAGGTTGTTGTCGATCCAGCCATCGGGCGCGGTGCAGGCGCTACGCGGATCGGTATCCGCATCGCCGAACCCGTCGCCGTCGGCGTCGGCCCACCACGTGGTGAAGGTCAGGCTATCGTCGATGCGGCCGTTGCAGTCGTTGTCGGCGCCATCGCACGTTTCTGTGGCGCCGGGGTAAACGGTCCCGTCGGTGTCGTCGCAATCGCGGTCGTTCACCGAACGTCCGGGCAATGGCTCGCAATCAAAGACTGGTTCACTGCCGCGATCGCCGAACCCATCGCCGTCGCCGTCGACCCACTGCGCGACGCGATCTTCGGTCTCATCTACGCGTGCATCGCAGTTGTTATCGACACCGTCACAGAGTTCACCCGCACCCGGATAGACCGTGTTCGAGGAGTCGTTGCAGTCGCCGGAGCGGTCGGTGTAGCCGGCTGGTGGTTCGCAAGCCCGAATGGGGTCGCCGACGATGTCGCCGAATGAATCGCCATCGCCGTCGGGCCAGAAGGTCAGGAGCTCGTCACACGTCACCGCGTCGCTTTCCGCGTCTTCGGTACCTGACGCGTCGCGGTCGATAATGCCGATATCACTGCCGGCATCAGCACCGGTGGGAGAGCTACAGTCGCACGAGGTGTCTCCGCCTTCGAAACAGACGGTGGTCCCGATGGTTGAGTCTCCGCATTCGCAGGTGGCGGGTACATCGTCGCCACAGGGAACGACATCAGCGCCTGTTGAGACGGCGGCGTCGCCGCAACCTGTGAGGGCGATCGCCGTCAGAAGGGACAGAAGTGAGCGGCGGTGCGAGAACGGTTCCGACGTGAACATCGGTGCCTCTTCAGTAAGAATGGACGCCACCAACCCGAGGGGATGGACTGTTTGTATGCAACGCCGCTGAGCCTAGTGGACAGAGCTGCCGGTGCCAAGCCCAGCTTGCACATTTTGGTGTGTGACTACCGCCGGCTACCCACCTGCGGGCTCGGGTTTGCAACAATCCCCTGCAAGTGCTTTGACGACAGCGGCGCGTGCGGCTAGCATCGCGACTCGTCCCCTCTGGGAAGCTGATACCCCCTCTGGTTCTGGATGCTGGAAACTTCGTCTTTTACGCTCTTTTGCTGTCAGGCCTGTGGCGCTCATGCGTTACCCTGGCGCGATATGGACGACGAGGGCCAGTGGGTGTGGAAGTGCGTTCGCTGCGATGTCCCGGTTGACGAGGCAACGCTTCAGGACGCCCCGCGTATGGGTGCCGCCGCCCTGAAAGAGTTTGGCTTTTCGGTCGACGGTGAATTGGAAGAAGGCGGGTGCGGCTCGGGCGAATCCTCGGGCTGCGGTACCTGTTCGACCGGCGGCTGCCATTGATGTTCTTTTCTCACGCATTTCTGACGCGGAGCCAGCATGTACTTTGAGGTTACGATTCCTGACGCAAATTCGCAGATGGTCAACGCGCTGCAGATTGACGCGCGTAACTGGCGCAGCGCGCTCGCGACCGCCCTCGCGAAGACGGGCGCGCAGCCTATCGATCTGAGCGGAGCCCAGGTCACTCTGGATGGCCCGACTGTTCACGTCATGGACCGCCGCGACCGCCGCGTGATTCAGATTCGGCAGATGCACGAGAGCCAGGTCCACCATGCAGGGCTGATCAAAACCGGCACCCACCCCTCCATCGGCGGGTCGGCCGGCAAGGTCGGATTCACCGACAAGGCCACCGGAAGCTTTCGCTCGATCTCGGCGTCTTCGCCCATCGTTCCCGCCTCCAGCGTTGAACCCAACCTCGTCAAGGCCAACCCCGAAGCCGATGGTCGCATTCTGATGCAGGCGCAGGCGCCCGTCGCTGCCACCCCCTCACTGCGAAGGGCTGACGCTGTCGCACCTCCTCTCATCAAGGGTGCAATGCCAATCGTGGCACCCGCTGAGCCGCAGAGCGACGACATTCTGGAAGACATCTTCCTGGAGTCGCCCGCGCTGCTCGAGAGCGCTGCCGACCTCACCGACGCCTGCGACAAAATGCTCGCGCTCGCCATGCAGAAGATGCCCGCCGAACACGGCGCTGTCTTCCTCAGCGAGAATCCGGGCCGACCCCTCATCTGTGCCGCGGCCGCCGGTGCGCTCACCGACGCCATGTCGCGCGTCGATCTCCCCGCTTCGTCGGGTTTCACCGCCTACACCATGCAGACCGGCGTCAGCCTCTCGGTGACCAACCCGGCCAGAGACCCCCGCTACTCCCCCGAATTCGCCCAGGCAGGCGTCAAGGAAAGCAGCGTCCTCTTCGCCAGCGTACACGACGAGTCCACCTATGGTGTCATCGTACTGCTCAATCGCCGTCAGCCTAACGGCTTCTCGGCCGTTGAAGCGTCCGCGCTTGCCTATGTCGGAAGGCAGCTCGGCGAATACATCCAGGCGCTCGTCGACGCACAGTAACCGCCTGGGCAGGGCGGCGGTCATCCCGAAGCGACCGCCACCATCACCCGCATCATGGCTCCTGGCGTTCGGTGATCGTCTCGGGGTACGCGCTCAGGCTCAGGCTGCCCCACACGGCATCCGAGAGCTCCTGAAGATAACGCCGACGCGACTCTTCGCTCCGGTCCTCGCTCTTCTCGAGCACCAGCACCACCGTCGCTTCACGCTGTTCGACCCGAAGTGACCCCGTGGGCGTACTCACCCACTCGAACGGCTCGCCGTCGATTACGCCAGCGTATTGTTCGACCCCAAGCAGTGGCTCGGCAACGCGAGGCAGTACCCGACGCATGGCGCTGGCCTCGGCCTCCGAGTCAAATGTCACCGCCCACACCAGCACATCGTGGGTGTCGTTCCGGGCATCCCGGTAAAAGCGCATGCGATCGCCGTCCCAACCTGCACACGCCCGCTCGATCGACGTACCCGTAACCCGCCCGGTCAGGATCTGCTGCAGCCACGCCCGACTCGAGAACTCACCCAGAATGTCGTCTTCGTAGCGCTCCAGATGGGAGAGTGAATCCAGCGAAAACTCCACCCACACCGGGTCGTCGCGCTGCAGGTATTTCTCGGGGTGCAGAATCTGCTCTGTCGAATCTGGTGGGTCCAGATAGGCCGCGTTCACAGCCTCCCAGCCGCCATCCCGAAACACGGTCAGAATGAACGAGAAGCCCGCGGAGTAAGGGTACGCCAGCTGCTGCCACATCATTTCTGGCACCTGAAGCCCACCGGCAGGCTGCGTAGCGGTTTGCGCCAGCAACGCCTCGACCATGGGAATCTCGTCGAGCGCAACGTCCGGACCCACCGCATGCAACAACATGACCGCCACCGCGTCACCTTCCAGTACCGCCGTTCGAGCGAGCGTCACGTCGGTAAGCGAGTCTTCCGGTCCACGAACCTGCTCGATTCCCCAGACCTGATCCTGAATCGCATGAAAAAGCTCATGTGACATCACCATCTCCTGCGCTTCGGGAGGCGTGTCATCGAGAATGAAGAAGATACGGCTTTCGTGGTCGTAGTAGCCGGCGATGTTCTGCTGCAGCATGCCCAGCGTCAGATCGAAGAGGTTGTCACCGGACTGAAGCACGCCAGCGACGATCATGGCGCGCTGGTCGGCCTCGATCTCCTCGACAGGGTACTCGCGCAGGATCATCGCGCGAATCCGTTCTCCAAGGATGGTTCTGTTCTGCACCTCGGAGGGAATCTCTCGCTGTGCGCCAATCCCTCGCACCACGTCGATCTCCTGCACCACCCGACCGGCCTGCTGCAGAAGCGCCTGCGCCTGCGCACGATGAGCACCTGCGTCGGCCTCGACTCCACTCCCTTCGGAGACACCGTTGGCCGGGCTATCGGCGCCCTGCACAGGCTCTGACTGCTCTGAACCCTCGGCTTGGGCCGTATCGACGAGCACGCCGGCGGCCATGAGTGACGCAGCGACAGTCAGCACCGCTACTCGCTGCGCGCGGCTTGCGGTTTGCGAGTCCCCCTTCAACGGAAGGCGGGCACGACGACGCGAGGTGGAGTGATGGTGGGGGCTCAGCATAGTCCTGTACACGCCAGAGGGGCCGAGACTGCCATTGTGAGAACTCGGTCGTGGTCGTATAGCAACGGTGTCTGTCAGGGGCCACCCCTGTGCAGGTTGTTCTGCCATGCGCCAATCGATTGCAGCTCGGCGACGTGTTTCGCATAACCGCTCGCCTCACGTTTGAATGACTGGATGGTACGATGCGCCCTTTTCCTTTCTCGGATGCCACCCGCACCCTGATTCGACTCGCTCTGGACGAGGATTTGTACGCAGGGGACGTCACGACGGACGCTATTTTTAGCCCTGATGATCTGGGTTCTGCCAGTTTTCGCGCCAAAGAGACGCTGACGATCGCCGGTATTCCCGTGGTCGAGGAAGTGTTTCGGCTGGTGGACCCTGAGCTTCAGGTTGACTGGTCGGTAGCGGACGGCGAGACCGTCGCGCCCGGAACCACGCTCGGCGTGGTACAGGGCCGAGTGCGTTCCCTGTTACGGGCTGAGCGCGTCACCTTGAATTTCTTTCGTCATCTGAGTGGAGTGGCGTCGTTGACACGTCGTTACGTCGATGCGCTGGCAAGCGAGCGCACGCGGTTGGTAGATACCCGCAAGACGACACCGGGTTTTCGCGAGCTCGAAAAATACGCCGTGCGGATGGGGGGCGGATTTAATCACCGCTACAACCTCAGCTCGGGTGTCATGATCAAGGACAACCATATTGCTGCGGCAGGCTCGATCGCGCTCGCGGTGGCGAAGGTGCGGCATCACGCCCCATTTCTGCTGCGCATTGAAGTCGAGGTCGCGAGTCTGGCGCAGGTCGACGAAGCGCTCGCTGCCGGTGCGGATGTCATTATGCTGGACAATATGGATACACCGACCATGGCTGTCGCGATTCAGACGATCGCAGGACGTGCACTGGTGGAAGCCAGCGGTAATATCACCGAGACCCGTCTGGCTGAATTACGCGAAATTGGGGTGGATATTATCTCGACCGGAGCCATTACGCATTCGGCTCCACAGGTTGATATCAGCATGAAAATTGTCTGACCGGAATCCATCGATGGCCATAAATCCGTGGCTCACCTTCCTGCCGGTGGTGGGTTCTACCAACGACGAAGTGCGCGACCGGCTCGAGTCTGGCGCCGGTCACGGTGTTGCCGTGTGCGCGGGCGAGCAGACGGGCGGTCGCGGCAGGCACGGAAGACAGTGGTTTTCACCCCCTGGCACCAGCCTGTACCTGAGCGTTGGCCTTCGCGGACCTGAATTACCGGGTTTTCTGCATCGTATTCCGCTCGCTGCCGCCGTCGCCTGCGCAAATGCCATTTCATTCATGACAGGCACTTCGCCGGCCATTAAATGGCCCAATGACCTGCTTTACGATGGCCGAAAACTCGGTGGTATTCTTTGTGAAGCCCTTACGCGCAACCACCAGGTATATGCCGCCGTGGCAGGTATCGGTTTGAATGTTTCGCTGCCGCTGCAGCAAGTGCCCGAACACCTGCAAGGCAGGGCGGCGTCGATTCATGAATTTGCCGGCGATTCGGGTATCCCTGAAATCCCGGCACTGG
>JAGWVZ010000133.1 GCA_018970625.1 Myxococcales bacterium
TGGGCGAAAGCGCGCGAGACGGCGGTCTGCAAGTAGTCCATCTGTCTGGAAAAATCACTGGACTCGGCCCACGGGGCAGGCTGATCGGTTACGGTGGAGCGGATCGTGGCCAACCTAGGCCGGCTGTTGGCCGCGCCATGATTGGAGTGACACGATGAGCGGCGGTTGCACTTGTGAGGTGTAGAATATGGTTCGTTGAGGTCGAGTTGAGTCGCCTGCAACTCCGACCCGGTTGTAAGTTTGCTGCCAAGCTGCTAGCTCGCCACCGGACTCGGTTACCGAGTTCGACCGTGCGCTTTCTGCAATGGAGCTTCGTATGCAGCGATGTTTGTTAATGTTAGTGTTTGCTATCGTGTCGCCTTTGGCTTATGCTCAATCAATTCTGCAGGTCCCAACAGCAGCACCAGTGTACGGTGAACTGAATCATCAGGATTTGGTTTATGATACTGGAGAGTATTATGAGGAACACCTGTTTCTAGGCGTTGCCGGTTCAGTGATAACCGTTGATCTTCTGTCTGAGGAGTTTGACCCTTTGTTGGAAATCTACGCATTGGATGCGGAGTTTTCTGCAGAGAATGACGATATTGAGTTGGGGGTTAACCTTAATTCGCAGCTGCGCGTGATTCTCCCTGTGACGGGGACATACGCCATCGTTGTGTCGAGTTATGAAGCGGGTGTTTCAGGTAGATACATGTTGAGTGCGGTATATGACCAGCAACTCCAGGCTCCGCAACAGCCTGTTGTTCAATCGACGGTCGTTCCAGAAGTAGCTCCACAGGTTGCGGTTGTCTCGCGAGTAGATGTGGAATTTCACGGTGCATTAATTGGACCGTGTGACTCAAGGGGGCAGCATTGGGATAGCCTTCAATCATGTAACCAACCGCCAAATCTTAGTAGAGAGGTGGATGGACTTGCCTCTATTCTCTCGTTTGCAGCTCCGCAGGCTGCTATAGCGCGAGTTGCAGCCAATACGGCAGCAAATGCGTTTTCACCTCCCGATGTCATAGGTGAGGCTCGAGTACGCACTCGCGACGGATGGAGCTCCGGTCTTTCTCTGGGTGAAATAAACAATAATGTGGAAGATAGTCTTTCGCCGGATTTTCCCGGCAACCCCAGTATTCGCGGACTGTTGGCTGACCCATCCACTGTTGTATCAGTTAATTTACGGGACGAGGACAGCTTTAATGAAGCCCCAATTGGTGAGTGCACCTTCACGGGGGAGGAGTTGTCAGCGCTTTTGCAGGCTGGTGAACAGCGAGTTGCTATGAGGTGCGAAGAGGAAACATCAGGTCGAATTCTATTTGTGGATATTTCAGTATTTGCATCTGAACTTGCAGAGCCTCAGTTTGTTGGCGCCGTCGTTCCTTGAGATGGTGTTCGCAGCTCGACGACGCGGAAACGTCTCTGTCGCTATCGCGTACGCGTGCACCACCTGTCTGGCTCCGATGCCTGTTGCGCCGGGGGCACGGTTGCTCTGTGGTGTGTGTCACGCCGAGGTGAATGGAAAGTAGCACTTCTGCACCAGCTGCGCTGCCCGTCTACGCACGGGGTAGGCAAACCCCATCTTACCCGCCCACCCGCGTTACACTGCCGCCCTGCCCATCGCCTGCGTCGCTCCCGCCGCGGCGGCGCTACCTTTCTGCTTGCGTCGTTTTCGCGAGCGTTGCACACACCCCGTGTGTCCGTTGTGTGGCGTTTGTTGCGGAGTTGTCATGCGTGCAAGCAATCTGTGGTGTGTAGCGGTGTTGGCGGCGGCGTTCGGGTTCGCGGCCTGTGGTGATGACGAAGAGACCAACGGTGGCGCCGAGCCGGGCGGCGACTCTGGGCCGCCGATCGAGGACTCCGGTAACGGCGCCGATGCCGGCGTGGACCCGGACACCTCGGGTGGTGCAGACGCCGGCGGCGGCGACACCGCCACCGAAGGCGATACGGCCGTCAGCACCGGTGGCTACGAGGCCTGCTTCCCCGAGTTTGTCGAGCAGGTCGGTGTCAGCATCGACGACCTCGGCATGCCGGTCGCGTCGGCCTGTGAGGGCACGGTGCAGCAGAACTTCGACGGCATTGAGCGCGTCGTGTTCCTGGGCGACTCCATTACCGCAGGGCAGGGCGGTGGCGCCAATGGCGCCTATCGCGTGCTGCTGGGCGAGCGCCTGTCGGAGCGCTACCCGGGGGTCGTCATCGACGACTGCTCCGAGGGCGGCGCCGTCAACGGCGACCTGCTCGCCGAGCAGATTCCCAACTGCTTTGCCAGCCCCGAAGACCGCCTCACCCTGGTGGTGTTCACCTCGGGCGGCAACGATGTGGTGCAGCTGGCGTTCAACAAGGCCACGCTTGAAGAAGCCACGCCGGTCATCGACGGCTTTGTGGCCGAGCTGCGCGCGGCGCTCGACTTTCTGGCCGACCCGGCCAACACCCCCGGCGGTGTGCGGGTCGTGTACGCCAACGTCTATGAATTCACCGACGCCACCGGGGTCATGTCCAGCTGCCCGCTGGCCGCCATCGCCGGCCTGACAGGCGTGTGGGAAGACGGCGTCGCCGCCTACGCCTACATGGAAGAACAGTACGCCGCGCTCGCCGCCGAGTTCGGGTTCGATGTCATGTTCCTGGAAGAGAACTTCTGCGGCCATGGCTACAACCGCGACTCGCCCGACAGCCCGTGCGCCGATCGCGCGGGCGACCTGTGGATCGGGTCGGACTGCATTCACCCCAACGTCGCCGGACACGCCGCCATCGCGGACCTGTTCTGGGGCATCATCGCCGGCGAATAGGCAGGGCGGCCCCGCGAGCACACCGCCGCGGGGGTTTTCGGTATGGAGCCGTAGTTCAGGGGGCTTGCAACGCCGCTGTGGGTGGCACCAGCCTGCACACCGCCGCACGCGTGGTCTCGGGCGCCGCCGCCGGCAGCAACAACGGCCCTGCACCGTTCCCGGTCAGGCAGGGCACCGGTGTACCGTCGAGCGACCGGGCCTGCACCCACATGGGGCCGCAGGTGGTGGTGCCCAGGTGAAGGGTGCCCGCGGTGAGCGGCTGCCCAAAGTCGAGCGTCTCCCAGGGCTGCGTCACCGGCAGCGGTTGCCAGCCGTGGTCGATGCGCGTGGCCCGCTGCACGTCGCCCTCGAGGCGAAGGTCGAGCGCGCAGCTGCGGTGTTGCACCAGCCGCAGGTCGCCCACCTGCGTGACCGTGCGAAACTCGTCCTGCGGAAAGGCGCGTTGCAGCCACGTGTCGGGACCATGCACCCAGGCCATGCCGCGGCTCGCCACGTATTCGCGCAGCAGAAACCACCCGGCGGCGATGTCGCGCGGGTCGGTGTCGCCTGCCAGCAGCTGCCGCATGAGCTGCGCGTGGTGCACCGGGTTGAGCTGCCGGTCGGGCAGGCGATGCCAGGGATACAGAACGCTGTGGGTGTGTGCCGCCCGATTGCCCTGAAACCCGCCCCACACCGTCGTGTGCGCCACCGCCAGCGCCGCTCCCAGGTGCAGCGTGTACTCTGCATACGGCACCCGCGCTTCGTCGATGGGCTGGGTGGCGTCGTCACAGCCGCCAAAGGTCACGTAGCCGGGCGCGCCCTCCAGATCGGCGGCGCTGTCCATGGCCTGCAGAAAGTCCTGGCAGCCCAGCTGCAGGCGGTCGTACAGCCGGTCGTGCCAAACCGCGCAGGCTGCCCCGGCCAGCAGCCCCACCGTCAGCAGCAGCGGGCGCAGCCGAGGGTGACCAACCGGCAGACACGCCCAGCCGGCCAGTATGGCCAGCGGCGCAAACCTCGGCGAAAGACCTTCCCAGTCGCCGGTCGAAAACGGCGCCAGCGCCCACAGCAGCCCCGCGGCAAAGGCCACCCAGAACGACAGCGACTCGGCCTGCCGCAAGACGCCCGGCGCCGTTCGCAGGTGGCGCAACCAGGTCGCAACGCCCAGCAGGGCCGCCAGCGCGGACCCCGCGCTCAGCAGCGCAGGCCCCACCACGCCCGTCCTCACAAACCACAGCCAGGGCTCGGTGATCAGCGCGGCGGCGGCGACCTCCTGATGACCGGCGGTCACGTGCAGCTGCGTCTGCCACAGCACCAGCGCGAACACCGGGAGTCCGGCGGCGATGGTGGCCACCGGACCCAACGACCGGTCGGGCCCCGACGCCTTGAACAGGGCGGTGAGCACCACCAGCACCCCGGCCATGACCGCCGCCAGCGGATGACAGGCACCCACCAGCAGCAGCGCGAGGGCCAGCAGCACCGTGTGCCGGGTTTTCCACCGGGTGACGTGCAACACGCCCACCTGCACCAGCATGGCCAACGCCAGCCCACCCAGAAAGTTGTAGAACCCCATGTGAAACATCCAGCCGAATGTGACGCAGGGGAGCGCGGCGAGCAGCGGCCAGCGCTGCGGTTGACGTTGCAAAAGAAACGCAGCGCTCGCGACGTGAAACATGGTGGCCAGCGCCATGACCGAGGTCAGAAAGGCGTGTTTCCAGCCCAGAAACCAGCTGGCGACACCCCAGACCGCCGGAAAGAACGACGCCGACCACGGCTGGTGCGTCTGCACCATCTGCTGCTCGCTCGGCGACAGCGCCCCATGGTTGGCCAGAATCCAGGCCGAGTACAGGTGCTCGGCTCCGTCATTCGAGAAGATCCAGGGCGCGCGCAGCAGCGGAACCAGCGTCATGACCAGGGTCAGGGCGCCCACAACGAACGCCGGTGCCCACGATGCGCGCGGCGGTGGCGTAGAAGGCTGCGGTGGCGCGTCGGGTGGCGTCATGAACAACGGGTGGGACGATGACACGGAGAGTGCGCCGTCGTACACGAGGCCTTCGGGTTGGTGCAAGGCCCGAGGTCGAAGGGTGGGCCGGGCAAAACCACCGCCCTGCAAACCAGCGGTTACTGGCAGCGAAGGTCGCGCAACGTGCCGGGCGGCAGGGTCTGCGACAGCGTGGGGTCGCTGGCGCCCGGGCACGCAATGGGGGTCCCGGTGGTGTCGTCGTACAGACGCACCCAGATGGGGCCGCAGGTGGTGCGCGCCAGCTCGACGACCGGGGTGAATGGCGCGACGGCCACGCGTTGAAACGGCGCCTCGAACGGCCGCTGTGCCCAGCCGTGCTCCACGCGCACAGGCGTCGCGACGGGGGGCAGGGCGACGCGCAGCGGGCAACCCGTAAACGTCACGAGGGTGAGGTCGCCGGTGGTGCGTTGCACCTGAAAATCATAGGCGGGAAACGCCACCGAAAAAATATCGGCCGCGCCGAAGATCCAGGTGTGGTCCCAGGTGGCCGCGCGTTCGTGAATATCCAGCAGCGCCGGGCGCATTTGTTCCAGCGAATATCCGGCCGCGCGCATGCCCATGATCCGCAGGCCCAGATAGTTGGGGTCGGGGCGGCGTCCGGGCATGAGGTCCCAGGCGGTGAACAGGGTGTGCGTGTGAATGGACGGTTTGCCGTGAAAACCCTGATGCAGCGAGCGGCCCGCGGTGGCGAAGGCGGCGGGCATGTGTTTGGTAAAGTGAGCCCACGGAATGGCCGTGTTTTCCTGGAACCCCGTGGGCTGGGTGCACGCCCGAAACGACAGCCAGCCCTGATACCCGGGTTGATCGTCAGCGGTTTGCAGGGCGGCGGTCATATCGCGACAGCCGTCATTCATGCCGCGTTGAAAATCCGTGAGCCACAGCGTCCAGCCGGCCGAAAGCGCCGTGCACGCCGCCAGACACACCCACTGGGCCACCCGGGAACGCAGAGGCAGCAGGCACAGGCCGGCGACGATGGCCACCGGCGCAAACCGGGGCGAGATCATCTGCCACGACGACGTCGAAAACGGAAACAGCGCCCACACCAGCGCACACACCAGCGCCATCAGCCACAGCGCGCGGGCTATGGCGACGCTGGCGTCGGGCGGCGACTGCGCCGTCGTGTGGTCGCGCGGGGCCGCGAACGAAGAGAGCACCTTTGGGGTGCTGGCCAGCCAGCCGGCCAGCGCGAGCAGTGGCAGCGGCAGGGTGAGCCACGCCGGGCCGGGGGTTGCGGTCTGAAAAAACTCGATGGGGTGCTCGCGCACAATCCAGCGCACGCCGGCGTCGCGCGCGAGGGTGGCCGAGGTCTCGTAGTCGGCGCCTACCGACATGACGAACGCGAGGGTGGGCACACCGACAGCGGCCAGACGCAGCCAGGCGTGGCCGCGTTCGTGTGCGCTCAGGCCGGACTGGGTGAGCACCAGGCAGGCCAGCAGCAGGCCGGTGATCGCGGCGCTCAGGGTGTGGCAGACCGCGATGCCCATGAGGGCGATCAGGATGCCGGCGGTGTGCGGCCAGGTCCAGGAGCGCAATCGCATGCAGGCGGCCACCAGCAGCAGCCCCAACGCGAGCCCGCCGTAGAAGTTATGGAAGCCCATCAGAAAAAGCCAGCCGGTGGTCAGCGGTGGCACGGCCAGCAGCAGCGGCCAGTTGCGCGGGGCGCTTCGCCAGAGGATCGCCGACAGCCCGGCGTTCATGAGGAGCGCGCTGAGCGCCAGAAAGCAGGTCCAGGCGGTGGCCCAGGGAAGCCCGGTGAGCAGCGGCATGAGCGCGAGGGTGGCGAACGCGGCGGTGGCGGGCCAGTGGGTAGCGACGTACGCCTGCTCGACGGTGGAGAGCTGGTCGGGGTGCAGCCAGATCCAGGCCGAGTACAGGTGCTCGGGGCCGTCGTTGCTGAAGAACCAGGGGGTGGCGACGATGGGCCAGACGGTGAGCACGAACGACGCCACCAGCAGCAACGCCAACAGCCCGGGCGAGGCACCGCCCTGCGAAGCGTGTCCGGGCGCGGTCGGGGCAGGGCGGCGGTCGTTGTCGGGCGCTGGCGGGTCGCCGGGCATCATGGCTTTGGCGGGGGTTAGGGTAGGGCGTGTACCATGAAGGGTGTGGGCGTGGTGTGCAAGGGGCCGGCCTTGTGCCGGCCCTTTCGTTATACCGAGCGGGTGGTTGTGTCGGGGGCGGGTGGTCCGTTGGCGGCCGGTGTTTGCACCGCAGGGGCCGAACGGGGTGTCGGCCCTTTCGTTATACCGATCATGTGGTTGTGTCGGGTCTTTGGGCACGCGCAGATCACGAAGGATTCATGCATCTGGCGCAAAGGATCGTGTTTTCGGGCTTGAGACACAACCCGGGGTGACCTAGCGTGCTGCGGCACTGTGTGACTTTTCCCTGATGCGCTGGAGAACGAATGACGACAACTCACAGGTACTGGATGGCTGGTCTTGGCATCGGTCTGCTGCTGCAGGCGTGCGGCGACGATGGCGCGCCTTCCGGTCCATCGGACGCGGCACAGACCGACGCGACCGACAGCGGAGCCGAGCTACCGCCGTTTCCCGATACGGGCGATGTGGACCCGTCGCAGGATGTCACCGACGCGGGTGACCCGGACGTCGGTGAGACATCGGATGCCGACGCGGTCGTCGACCCGGATGGCGGCGATGTGTTGACCGACACGGTGGCCCCCGACGCGGGTGACGCGGGCGACGACGCGGTGGATAGCGGCGACGCCACCAGCGACGTGGACGGCGGTGGTCTGGACCCGGACGCGGTGCGACGTCCGCCGGCAGAGGATGTGGTGACGACCTGCGCGACGCTGCCACCGACGGCCGACGGTTCGACGTGCGAGGTGGTATCGACCGGCACCGCCGGCGTGCTGATTCGCGGCCACGTGCTGACACCGACGGGGCAGCTGGTGGGTGGCGAGGTGCTGATTGGCGCCGATGGCCTGATTGACTGTGTGGATTGCAGCTGCGCGGCCGACCCGGCTGCGGCCGCCGCGACCGTCATCAGCTGCCCGACCGGCGTGATCTCGCCCGGTTTGATCAACGCGCACGACCACATCACGTTCACGCAGAACGCGCCGGGATCGTGGGATCCCGAGCGGTTTGAGCACCGGCACGACTGGCGCCGTGGCCTGCGTGGGCACTCGAATATTCCGGTGCCCGGCAACGCCACGATCGAAGAGACGATCTGGGGCGAGCTGCGGCAGGTGATGGCCGGCTCCACGACGATGGCCGGCTCGGGTCTGGGCCGTGGTTTTATGCGCAATGTCGATCGGACGGCCGACAACCAGTTCTTCGCCATGGCGCAGGACGTCGAGTACCAGACGTTCCCGCTGGGCGATTCGGCGGGCACGTTCAGGACCACGGACTGTGCCTATGGCGGTGGCGACGACACGTCGGTGCTGGCCAACGACTGCTACCTGCCGCACATCGCCGAAGGCATCGACCGCGAAGCGCGCAACGAGTTCCTTTGCCTGTCGAGTGAGGACCGCGGGGGTGTGGACCTGATCGAGCCCAACACGGCGATCGTGCACGCCATCGCGCTGAACGCGCGCGACGGTCTTGAGGTGTCACTG
>JAGWVZ010000134.1 GCA_018970625.1 Myxococcales bacterium
GCTCCTGCCCATCCAGCATCTGCACACGCACGGCGGTCGCGTCTGCGATGACATGGGTGTTGGTGAGCACGTGCCCGAGCGCGTCAATAATGAAGCCACTACCCAGACTGCGCTCCATGCGTTCTTCGGGTACACCGTAAGGACGGCCGTAGTGCATGCCCTGAACGATCATGCGCCCTGTGGGTCGCCGCTGCTCGGTGAATATGTTCACCACGCCCGGACGAACCTGCTCGACCAGCTCGGCGAAGCTGACCGGGGCCCCCGGCACCGGAACAACCGGAGCGGTGGCGCCCGGGAGCGATGCACCGCTCGGCGGCGCGCTCGCAGAACCTTCAGGCGGCTGCGTCTCAACCGTCGGAAGCGGGTTCAGGGCGGCAGAAGCCCCATCACGGGCGGACACCCCGGAAACGGGTGATTCCGCAGCGGGCGTACTGTCCGCGCATGACGTCACAAGAAAGCCAGCCAGCGTAAGCCACACCCCGGTGACAAGGAGCCTTCGAAGCGGACTATCGCCCTGAAAAGTGAGCTGGCGCCGCTCAACGGTTGGCGCGATTGACCCAGGCAACCCGGAGTTCATACAGGACGGTGCGCAGCAGGCGGTCTTCATCTTCGGTCAGATTTCCAGAGGTCTTCGTTTGAATCAGCTCAAGGACTTCGAGGTTCATGCGCGCGGCATCCATGTCGGGATCAATGCCGTGCTGTTCGGGGTCTTCGGTCAGACCCATGAACACCAGAACGGTTTCGCGCAACGAGAGCACCCATGTGGTGAAATCGATCGTGCCCTTGCCAGAACCGGTGTTCACAACATCTTCATTCCCCGAGACGGACGAGAGGGTTGGCTTCTGAGGGTCGGACATGGGTGGGTTCCTTGACGGGGCGCAGGCGGTCTTTGACTCACTGCGGGGCGTTGCCTATGGTGCGCAAACGATTGACACCGTAAGAGGAACGTCAATCGATGATTTTTCATGCCCGATTGCACGCGCTGGCGCCAGCGCCTTTCCGTTACGGGTCCAATGGACAACCGAATGATGCGAACAGCCATCCTTGAGCGCTTCCTTGTAGCCGCCTTCACGCTCGGCCTCGCCACGATATCCGCCTGCTCGGCGGCTGATTCGAGCTCCGTGACCCCGGACGCGTCCGAGAGCCCGGACGTCTCCGATGCGGGCGCCGACATTGCCGACACGACGGATGTGACGATCGACACGCGCCCGGACGTCAGCCCCGATGTGCCGCCTCCGCTCGGCGAGTTTGGCGACCCGTGCACCGGTGACGATGAGTGCGAGTCGGGCATCTGCATTGTGGGCGCCGACGATGAGCTGATCTGCACCGAGCTCTGCGATAGCGCCTGCCCGGACGATCGTTACGAGTGCCGTCTGATTGAAAACAGCGGTGGCGATCTGGTGCAGCTCTGCTTCCCGGCGCTTGAGCAGCTGTGTACCCCGTGTAACGACAACGCGGACTGCGGCGGCCTTCGCAACCGTTGCCTTCAGCTCCCCGACGGCAAGTTCTGCGGCGAGGACTGCAGCGGTGACGGGTTGTGCCCAGAGGGTTACACGTGCGAGGAGCTGCAGGGCGGGTTCTCGCAGTGCCTCCCGTTCTCGGGCCAGTGCACGGGGTGTATCGACCCCGACGGCGACCTGCACGGCTTTGGTCCGACCTGTCTGGGGTTTGACTGCGACGACGAGCAGGCCACTGTCTATAACAGTGCGCCCGAGCTGTGCGACACGTTCGACAATGACTGTGACGGTGCAGTGGACGAAGACTTCGATCTGACTACCGACCCTCGTCATTGTGGCGCCTGCGGGGCGACCTGCGAGCTGGCCAATGCCGTCGCCGGATGCTCGGAGAGCACCTGCTTTGTGCTCGAATGTGAGCCTTTGTATTACGACCTCGACGGCGACACCGCCAATGGGTGCGAGTACTTCTGTCCCGGCGAGAATTTTGATGTCGCCGACAGGCCTGATCCCGATTTCGTCGACACCAACTGCGATGGCATTGACGGCGACCCGGCCGCTGCGCTGTTCGTCGCGCCCGGCGGTGACGACACCAACCCCGGCTCGCAGGACCAGCCGCTGCGGACGATCGCTGCTGCGCAGGAGCGCGCGCGGTCGCTTGGAACGGTGGATTCTCTGTACGTGGCCACCGGTGAATACCGCGGGGTGTCGCCTTCCGCGGGTGTGTTTTCTCCAATCTCGCTTGTCGAAGGCGTCAATATCTATGGTGGCTATGACCCCACCAACTGGTCGCGCGGCCGCGGCAATCTGACCGTCTTTCTGGGAGCAAACCCCGCCGTTCTGGCCGAGGGCATCGTTGCATCCACCGAGCTGGCTCAGGTTGTGGTCCGCGGAAATGATGCGACGGGGCGTACCCGCTCCGGTGACGGGCTCGCCGCGATTGGCATGGTCGTGCGCAACAGCACGGGGCTGATTCTGACCTCGGTAGAAGTGCAGGCTGGGCGTGGAGCGGATGGTGCAGTCGGAGCGGCGGGTGAAAATGGAGTCGACGGCCAGAGTGGTGGGCAGGGCGCCAATGGCGCTGAGAACAGCACGTTTCTGTGCAGCATCTCCTCGACCCCCGCGCAGGGAACCCGCGGTTCTTCATCCTGCGGCTCTACCGGTGGTCTGGGTGGCCGCGCAGGCACCGGCGATGGTGGTGACTCCAGTGGCAGCCCGGGTGGAGCAGGCGACGGTCCCGGTGGTGGAACCAGCGGAGCTGGCGGCAGAACACGTGCCGACGGCCAGGCGGGTGGCGATGGCGCCCGGGGTGGTGGAGGGCCCGTCGGTTCCGGTGGACTCGCGGCTGGCTCCCTCATTGGCGATATCTGGACGGCCGGAGCGGGCAACCCCGGCGGTAGTGGAGATAACGGTGGCGGAGGCGGTGGCGGCGGTGGCGGCGGTGGCGGCACCGGCGACTACAGAGGCATCCCGTTTGATGGCTGCGATGGCTGGGGCGGCGCCGGCGGCGGTGGCGGCGGTGGTGGTTGCGCCGGAGCCGGTGGATTCGGTGGCGGCGCCGGCGGGAGCTCGTTTGGACTCTACCTGATCGACTCCGAGATTCAGGTCACGCGGTCCGTTCTCGCCGGTGGTCTGGGCGGAAACGGTGGCGCTGGCGGCGAAGGTGGTCGCGGCGGATCGCCCGGCGTGGGCGGCCCCGGGGGGCGTTCGGATGGAAACGGTGGCTCAGGTGGTCGCGGCGGCCTCGGTGGTCTCGGCGGAAACGGTGGCGACGGCGGAGCCGGAGCCGGTGGACACTCGTTTAGCCTCGTCCGTGTTCGGTCTGAGCGCTCGCTCATCTCGGACACCAGCTACCGGATTGGCGCAGCGGGAACGGCTGGCGGCGATGGCGCTGAGAACGGACTCGTCGGAGAGACCCGTGACTTCTGATACGAGCGTCGAACCAGCAGTTGACGAGGCCACTCTGCTCACCTTGCTGGGTCACGACCGACAGCTGGCACTGGAGTTGTTCGAGGTCTTTACTCAGGACATGCACCACCAGCGACCAGCGCTGCACTCCGCTGCGCTCGCCGGCGATGTGCGAGCACTTGTTCGTCTGGCTCACCGCCTCAAGGGAAGCACGATGAACCTCGGCTGCCCGGGCGCTGCAAACATCGCGGCTGACCTTGAGCAACATGCGGCGGCGCTCGACCCGGCAACGCTGGAATCTCTCGTGCGCTCACTCGATGCAGAGATTGACCGTTGCCTGCAGCAAATGGTCAACCTGAGAGCGCTCTGGCATGGCAGTTCGAAATAACCACGTCGGCCCGCCCTGCAGCTTCTGGGGGACACGACGGCCGCAACCGGGTTTGACCACGGCTGCTTTCCTGACGCAGGACCGTCCCACCAGTGAGCCGCACATCGGTGCAACACCGGGCACTCGTGAGCTCTAATCGCAATGCGCACAGCACACGTCAGAGCATCGCCGCTCGTTTTCGGCGAGCGTGCTCCACAGCTCGCTGCTCGCGCGGTCGAAGCGCGCCTCCCGCCTCCTGCAACAGCGCATCGACCTGCGCTTGATCTCCCTCACTGGTCTCGACCATCGCCGCCGCCAGGTATGCCGACGCCGGACCCGGTGTTGGTGTCCGCTCACGCCACTGTGAAGCAATCTGATACAGGTCGGCGAAGCTCCCCACCTCAAACTTGGCCGTCGCGAGCGGACCCAGAAGCCGCGCGCGCAGACGGGGAGGCGTGATCTCATACGCCTCTTCCAGCACCCTCTCCGCCTCTTTCCATCGCTCCCGAAGCAGATAGATCATGCCCAACTTCGACTGCGTCCGATACCCGGGCACGAACAGACTCCATGTCCGGGCCTTTCGATAGGCTCGCAACATGCCCTCGGCGTCGCTCGACATCAGCCGAAGGTTGAACTCCTGTTCTACCTCGTCGTAACGACGCACCGCCCAGAATCGCAGCGCGATCCCCGTGGTAGGCAGCCCAAGCCCCATCACCACCACCACCCAGAACGGCGGTCGCACCAGCAGGGTGACCGCCACCAGCAAACCCAGCGAAATCAACATCGCCAGAGTACCCATCTCGACGTGAACACCACCCCCCGCATGTCGCGGCCGCCAGGTCGGTGGTGTGTTCACGGTACGGAAGCCTGCTGTCGAATCGTTAGATCCCATAAACCTTCACCTGCGGGTTGAACCGCGCAGACGTCATGCGTACAACCGCGTCGGTGAACTCCACCGACTTCATGCAGACACTACGCGCGCCACCTGGTTCCCATCAAGGGCCGCAAACGCAGAAATACCGCCGATGACCCTCACCTTTCAGCCGCTCGGCGGTGCGCTCGAAGTCGGCGCCAACTGTTTTGTGTTGTCGGACGGCCATCGCAGCGTCCTGCTCGACGCCGGGTTGCATCCCAAAAAGGAAGGGCGCGAAGCGCTGCCTGACTTCGCTGCAATCCAGGGACCTCAGCCGTTGAGTCTTATCCTCACACACGCACATCACGACCACCTTGGCGGTGTGCCAGTCGCCATGGAGCAATGGCCTCGCATGAAGGCCCTGACCTCCGAGGCCAATCGCATCATCTCCCTCCGCATGCTCAAAAACTTCGTGCAGGTCATGAAGCGCCGAAAGGAGGAAGACCCCAAAGCCGACGTCCTCTATACGATCGACCAGCTCGACGATGTCGCGCGTCGCATGAACGCGCTGGAATTCGAAACCCGATACAGCCTGTCTGGAGGGATTTCGCGGGGTGGTACCGCCCCATCGTTCCGCATCTATCCTGCCGGGCATGTCGTGGGAGCCGTGGGGGTGAGCCTGGACTGGAACGGCCACCATGTGTTCTTTACGGGTGACCTGAACATGCGCCCGCAGGGGCACACCTGGGGGGCCGAGCTACCTGGCTCGTGCGATACGTTGATCATGGAGGGAACGCTTGGCTCAAGTCCAGAGCTCGATACGCTGGACAGGGCGGCAGAAGAGACTCGATTTGCAGAAGCTGCACGCGCCCGCCTCGCTCAGGGTGGCAGTGTGATCGTGCCGTGCTTCGCGCTGGGGCGTACGCAGGAAATGCTACTCTCGGTCCATCGCCTGCAACAGGAAGGCCGTCTGCCCAGCGTCCCCGTCTTCATTGGCGGACTCGGACGCGCGATCAACGAGATCTATGACGCAACCCGGTTTCTCTACCCTCGACGCGACGTCTTTACGCTGCTCGAAGGGACCGGGGCGATTGTTGTGCCACGTGACCTGCTGGCGTCCGATACACCTTTTGCCCAGCCAGCGATTTATCTCGTGACAAGCGGAATGCTGCAGAAAGGCACCCCTTCCTTCACGCTGGCTCAACGCGCGCTCACCGATGCTCGCCATGGACTCTTCTGGGTAGGTTACTGCGACCACGAGGCTGACGGCTACCCCCTCTATGAAGCCACAACGGGCGACACGATTCGTTGGATT
Organism: Myxococcales bacterium; assembly: GCA_018970625.1. Next base: position 5,898 of record JAGWVZ010000134.1, read on the forward strand.
GGACACCCTGCTCCGGTCAGGGTCGAATGTCAGATTGAAAAATTTCGATTTACAGCGCACGCGCTTCGCTCCGACCTGCTGGACGTCGTGCGAAGAATGCAACCTCAAAAGGTCATTCTTGTTCACGGGTCACCGGCCTCGCTGGAGAGCCTGCGTGCCTCGATTCGCGAGGAGTTTCCGTGGATCGAAGCGCACGTCGCGTGGCCCCGGAGAATCCTGACGCTTCAAGGTGCCAGTTGACGGAGTGGAACGCGCACGACATCCTTGCAAAGCTATCGTCGTCCGCCACTCCTTGATCCAGGTGTCTTCCACGTTCGGTGGTGGGGCGCTCTACAAACCGGGACACAGGATTTTCGGCGAAGAGCCTCCCCCCTCTGCTTCCCAATGGTTCGCATGGCCATTCGACTGCCCTCCATTCCCGGAAATCCTCATCTTGAGCGTCGTCAGATCGCGCGTTACGAGGTGAATGCGGAGATCACTCTCCACTCTGATAACAACTTTTTCTCCGGTCTGACCGAGAACCTGAGTGTTGGCGGACTCTTCGTCACCTCTGATGACGTTTTGCCTGCCACCGGTACCATTATCGAGCTCTCCCTGCGTCTGCCCGGCACACACTCAGACCTGCGCTGCACATGCGAAGTGCGTTGGCACGGAACCTCGCAGAATGGGCGACGCGGTTACGGCGTTCGATTTGTGTCACTGTCTCCCGAAGCAGAAGCGCTCATTCAGGACTTCATCCAGCATCGGAAGCCGCTTGTCCACACGGGTATCTGAGCGCTCTTTCGACAACCTGTGCAACATGCACCCCGGCACGACCAAGCTGCCCGTTGGTTGCCATCTGCTGAAGGAACGCAGCGGCGTGGTCGTCCAGAACCTCGACCGCGTCCAGTAGTCGCTCCACCATGTGTTGCTGCTGCGAGTGCGCCCACATGACAATCGCGCGTCGCTCCGCGTCTGTACCAAAAACCAGTAGCTCGGCACGAGCACACAGCATGATCCGAAGCGCACGCGCGTGACTCCACTTGCGAAGCATTTCGAGTCCAGACGATTCACCGTACGCGGCCATCCAGCCTGCGAGGCGCACTCCAGCTTCACCGGGATCGCCCCGCTGCAGGAGAGATCGTAGTCGGGGTGGGACAGACGCGTTTACACGCAGGTACCGAATCGCCTCGAGCGTCCACGGACTGTCTGTGGCCACCAGACCCACCAGCAGCTCCAGCGCGTCAGGATCCCCCAGCCGGTATCTCAACAGCGCGGAACGTCCCACAGACACACCACGAACTCGCTGGAGCCTCTCGAGTACAGTCCTGTGGTCAAACGGCCTTCCCATCAGCAGCTCGGCCGCGCGCAACGCTACCGCGTCATCATCGCAGCGCACGGCTTGTTGCAGTACGTCGGTAGCCCCCACCCCTTCGGCTGCAAACTCAACCAGCCACCGCAAGAGCGCGTAGCGTACCGGCACCGGTACCTGCCCCGGATCACGCCCCATCGCCTCGATCCAGGACAGTGACCAGTCAAATGGCAAACCACTGCGTGCTCTCACCAGCAACAGCCACGCCATGATGTCCTGAAGTCCCTCGGTAGCCCGCATCCAATCGAAGACCTGCCGCACAAAGACGTCATCCAGACAGGCGATACTCTCTGCAGCGCGATTGGCGGATTCCCGGTCCGCATCCAGCAGTTGAAGGTACAGTGTAGAAATCGCTTCCGCATCCCCCGTGGTCGCCCTTAGCGCGATAGCCTGCAGGTCCAGAGGCGCAAGCGGTCCCATGGTCAGCTCTCCCCGGCAGTCCCACCACCAGAACCACCCTGGCTTTCACCACCACCACCACCACCACCACCACCACCACCACCTCGACGACGACGGCGACGGCGTCTGGTGGCGTCTGCCGAACCTGCATCCAGCGGCCGCGCGTCTGCTGCAGGCCGCCCTGCGTTACCATCGGCCATGCTGGCACGGTCCTGTGCATCTCGCGGTGGCCTTGGGGGGCGAGGCCCCATCTGAGGTGAACGAGGGGCGTCGCCGCCTGAACGACGCTCGGCCAACGAAGGGCCTGGTGGACCTCCCGTCACGGCCCCTCCTGCGCCGCCCGCGGTCGGTCCGGGACGCCCCCGCCCATCACGACGCTGTCCACCACCGTCGCGTCGCTCACCACGACCATCCAGCCCCCTCGCATCCTGACGCCTTGCCGCACCAGACGGATTCCCACCTTCCTGCGGCGTGGCACGGCCACCGGATGTCGACACGGCGCCATCCGCGGCCTGACCTTCTCCGTCACGGCGACGATTACGATTCCGACGCCTGCGCTTGCGGCCAGGGGAGCCATCAGCAGACGAATCAGCCGCCTCGCCATCATCACCAT
>JAGWVZ010000135.1 GCA_018970625.1 Myxococcales bacterium
GACCAGCCCCCATGCTCCGCACAACGTGCAGCGACGATGCGTTGTCTATACCGGCACTCACGACAACAACACGACGGTGGGCTGGTACAACGAGTCGACCGAGAACGAGCGACACCTGATTCGGGTGGCACTCGCCGCTCCGGGGCAGGACATTTCATGGGAGGTAATGGGCGCAGCGTGGCACACAGCGGCCGAACGGGCGGTCGCGCCCGCTCAGGACGTGTTGCGTCTGGGTTCGGGCTGTCGCATGAACACGCCGGGTGTGGCGGAAGGAAACTGGGCCTGGCGCATGACCACAGGTGCGCTCACCGCGGGACATGCACACGATTTGCGCTCGTTGACGGCAGCGGCCGGACGATTGCAGCACCGCTGACCCCATGACGTCATTGAACCACAGGACCTCGTCGACAAACCTGCTCGCGGGTGAACCGCTTCACAAGCGGGACCTCGCGTGGGTCTATCGGTTATCGCTGTTTGCAGTGATCGCGGGCGTGGCGGTGTGGATGACGTCTATCTGGGTGCTGCATCAGGTAAAACTCACGATCGCCGAGCTTAACAGGGCGCATTTGCAGACCGTTCTGCATTCAGAGACCATGATGATCGACACATGGTTTCACGATTTGAATGATGTCGCCACCGCTGCGGCGTCGGATGCGTCGGTGCGGACCCCTGCGGCGAGTCTGCTGGAGCCCACCGACCTGCTGTCACCCGTCGCGCGCGATGCTACGACCGAGGTGGTAAGAGCGACACTTCACCCGCTGCTCGAAGCCGAGGGAATTGACTCGTTTCTTCTGGTGGCGGCGGATGGTCGTATTGTGGCATGTGACAGCAACACGTCGCTCAGTAGCGCAACCCTGTCGAACGCAGAAGCGGCTCTGGTACAGACTGCGCTGCAGGGTGGCACGGTCATAGGGAGCCCGGCCGACGCACAAACGCAGCAGGGAACCATGGCGGCTGCGTCGCCCATCCTGGACAGCCAGGGCAGAGCGGTCGGGACGTTGCTCTTGCGAATTCCTATCAGTCGCTTCTCTGACATTTTTCGGGTGGGTCACGCCGGCAACAGTGGTGAGACGTACGCGTTCGACAGTGACGGGCGCCTGTTGACCTTCAGCCGTTTCGCCGATGACCTGCGCCGTTGGGGGATTCTTCCGGCGAACGCCGACAGCGCAACGCTGCACCTGATTCTGCGCGACCCGGGATTTGACCTGAGCAAGCCTCACGACCCGCTGGACCTTCTGGACGCGCCGTTCACATGGGCCGTGCAGCAGGCGATTATCGGCGAACCTGGCGAGCAACTGGAGGGGTATCGGGACTATCGAGGCCGCCTGGTCGTGGGAGCGTGGACATGGCTGGACACGTGGCGGGTGGGTCTTGTGACCGAGCTGGACTACGTGGAAGCGTATCGTCCCCTGCACGTACTCAGGCGCGTCGTGCTGATTGTGTTGGTTCTCATGGGCGCGATGGCCCTGTTTGGTTTTGGCGCGCTGGCATGGAGTGAGATCGCGCGCAAACGCTATGACATGGCGCTGAGAACAAACGAATCCATCGGCAGTTACGTGCTTGGCGAGCGCATTGGTTCGGGCGCCATGGGCGACGTCTATCGCGCTACACACCGGTTGCTCCGCCGCCCTGCTGCCGTAAAAATCATTCGAGACGCCGACGCTCCTCTTGGAACCCAGCTTCGCTTTGAACGCGAAGTGCAACTGACAGCCGAGCTGCACCATCCCAACACCATCGCCATATTTGATTATGGGCGCCGTGACGATGGGCTGCTGTACTATGTCATGGAATATCTGGAGGGTCTGGATCTGGACGCCATGGTGCAGCAGTACGGCCCTCAACCTCAGGCGCGGGTCGTGCATTTTCTGCTACAGGTGTGTGGTTCCGTTGCGGAAGCGCACGCGCGGCGCTTTGTGCACCGCGACCTGAAGCCGCCCAATATCTTCGTTTGTCACTGGGCGGGGGTTTCCGACCTGGTGAAGGTGCTCGACTTTGGTCTGGTGCGGGATGCCCGCGTGGACGAGACGCTCAACGAAGACTCGACGGCGCTGCTTGGCACGCCTTCCTATATGGCGCCGGAGTTGTTTGAATCGGCCGCGCACGCCACGCCGCGTTCCGACGTGTACGCGTTGGGCGCGATCGCGTGGTTTCTGGTGACGGGGCAGCGCGTATTTTCGGAGTCCTCGATTCCCGCCCTGCTGCTCGCCCACCGGGAAGAAGAACCCGGGCTCCCGTCTGAGCGGCTGGGCGCCCCGGTCGATGAGGTGCTCGAGCAGCTGATTGTCGACTGTCTGCGCAAAGACCCCGATGCGCGCCCATCGGACGCCGATGCGATGCTGCGGCGACTGATGACCTCGCCGCTGGTGGGCCAGTGGACGCGCGATCACGCCGTCGCGTGGTGGAAGGCGCCGCAAGCGATGGGCAGGGCGGCAGTGTCTGAGCATGGTGCACACCGGGAGCCTCCTGCGGAATCCCGAAGCTGACTCGGGCGGGCGCTTCCATTGCAGGCGAGCGCATCACCCCGACGGGCATGACCGGATGTGCGTCCGTTCAGATTTTTGGGTACACCCCCCGTCAGTAATCTGAGATTGGAGTATTCCGCATGACCCATGACGCGATCGAAAACTCGTCGGTTATGCACTCATACGAGCCCGAAAAGCTCGACTCGAACAGCGTATTTCATCAACAAATCAGACACCTGCAGACATCCAGTACAACCTTCATCACGTGCGCCGGCGGCTTTCGTTGCCCATGACAACGAGGTTGGCATCAATTGTGCTGTATGAGAGTTTGTCACTTCATTTGCCCTACTGTTCGCCCGGAGACTCCCCATGAATCGCTCTTCTGCCCTGGCTCGTTTTCCGTGGACGCTTCGTCGCTCGGCGACGTTGATTCTTTTGCCTGGTCTTCTGCTGGCGCAAGCGTGCGGCGAAGACCCCGCTGACGATCCCGGCACGACGCCGACGCCACCGGATGGACCGCCGACTGGCCAGACCTCGTTCGTGTCGGCAGACGGTCAGGTGGGGCAGAGCGCCCCTGACAACAATCTGGATGCCGGTGCAGGCGCCCCAGAGGCAGACGGCGGAGACCGTGGCGAAGACGAGCGCACGGTAGAGGAAGGCGACATTTATCGGGTGCTGGGTAACGGGTTGATACTGAACCTGAATGCCTATCGTGGCCTGCAGATCATTGATTTCAGTGATGTCACCAATCCCGAGGTGGTGGGTCGCCTGCCGGTGACGGGTTCACCGGTCGAGCTGTATGTCGTGGACAACACGGCGTACGTGCTCATGAATAACTGGCAGGGTTATTATGGCAGCCGAGCGGACGTGCGGGTAGAGACACGCACGGGCGGTCTGGTGATGGCCGTTGACCTGAGTAATCCGGAAGCGCCTGTCGAGGTCGCCCGCAGCTTTATCCCCGGCTATATTCAGACCAGCCGTGTGACGCGGGAAGGCGATCGTGCGGCGCTGTACGCGGTGGCGAACTGGTACGGCGAGTGGACTACCGCCGACGGCACGACGACCTGGGAATCGCATGTGGCGGTGAAGAGTTTTGAGATCAGCGCAGGTGGTCTGACGGACCGATCGCTGTTGGATCTGGGCGGTTATGTGTCTGCGGTGCAGGCCACGCCGGAAGCGCTTCTGGTTGCACGCAGCGACTGGCGCGATGGCACGTCGCGCAGCCTGGTGTCCATGGTGGACATCTCGAATGTGGACGGCTCAATGATCGAAGGCGACCAGGTGACCGTCGCCGGCTGGGTGCAGAACAAGTTCAACATGGACGTGTACAACGACGTGCTGCGTGTGGTGTCGACCGACACGTGGGGAGGTTCAAACACCAACCACGTACAGACGTTTGACGCGTCGGATATTCAGAACCTGACGCTGGTCGACGATGAAACCTTCGGCGACGGCATGCAGCTGTTTGCGACGCTGTTTCTGGGTAACAAGGCGTTCTTTGTGACGTACCTGCGTGTTGACCCATTCCATGCGTTTGAAATTACCGATGAGGGCGACGCAACCGAGATCAGTGAGTTTATTGTTTCGGGATGGAACAATTATTTCCGTCCGGTATTTGACGATACCCGCCTGATCGGTATCGGCGTCAACGACGAGGGGTCGACGACGATGTCGGTGTCGTTGTACGATATTACTGATCTGACGAACCCCGAGCCCATGCTCGCCCGCGCCGAAGTGAACGCGGACTCGAGCTGGTCAGAGGCGCAGTGGGATGACCGTGCGTTCTCGGTGGTGGAAGGCGCAGTCAATGTGACGGCGCCGGACGGCACCATCGAGACCGGTCTGGTGTTGCTGCCCTATTCCGGCTGGGATTCCGAGGAAGAGACCTACGAAGCGAGCGTGCAGATTTATACATTCTCGGACACGACGCTGACACGACGCGGGACCATGGACCACGGTACGCAGGTGCGCAGGAGCTTCCTTGCCGACGACGCCCTGACAGCCAACCTGTCGGAAGCCGAAATCAGCTTCTTTGACACCAGCAACCCTGACAGCCCGCTTGAGTCGGGCCGGGTAGAGTTGGCGCCGAACTATACCGAAGTCATCGTGCTCGGTGATTATGCGGTTCGCATCAAGGATTCGTCGGATTATTACTACGGCTGGTGGGGCAATCGCGTCGAGTTACCGGCATCGGAGGTGCAGGTCATTCGCGCCGACGGCAACCTGGACATGGCAGAGCCCGTAGCCACTGTGGCTGTTCCTGCAGGCTCAACGATTCATCAGTCGGGTAACCTGCTGGTGGCCCTGCGCCAGCAGTGGAATTATTCTGACGATGGAGACGACACCAACAATTATGAATCGACGCTGACGGTCGTTGATCTTTCCGACCCGACTTCACCCCGTGTGCGAGGCACCCTGACGACGTCTGAGCTTCAGCCCTATTACGGTAATTATTACTGGGGCGGCGGGCCTGGTTTGGCGGATGACTGCTTTGACTGCGGAGGCCGTTACTGGGGTGGAAGCGGTCAGGGCGTATATGCGACGACGCGGGCGCTCTCGTTCCTGCAGCCGGTGCAACAGAATGAGTTTCTGGGGCGCGAAGAGATCTGCAACCGCTACGCCAATTATCGCGGTGACTGTGCCGGTGACGAGACCACCTGTGAGTATGTGTACGGTGGCATTACCTGTCGTACCCCCGAAGGCAGCGGCGAGACCTGGTGCACGGGATCGTTTCAGTCGTGCTCCTATAACAGCGACGGCAACTGGGAGTGCGAAGAGATCGCCGAGGAAGGTCTGGATGTAGAAGAGTATTGCTACATGAATGAGAACTACCGTTACTGGACGCAGTACACGTTCCGTACCGTGGACCTGACGAACCCGGATGCGCCCGCGCTGCGCAGCGCGCTGGAGCTGCCTGCTACCGAGGAGGGTGTCAGCGTGCTGGCTTCGGGCGACTCATTGTATGCCTCGTACCGCATTCCGGCCGATGTCGATGGCGACTCACGCCCATTCGTCCGCTACTTTGTGCGCGAGGTAAACATCGAGAACCCGGCGGCGCCCGTGCTTGAAGCAGGAATCAACGTTCCCGGCGAGCTGCTGAGCATCAACGGCGACGTGCTGTACACGCGCGACACCACGTACGGCGACTCGATTGTAGAGGCCGTGGTCGCGCGCCTGAAGGTCTTTGAAGGCCGGGCTTACCTGCAGGCTCGCTATCCGTTCGAGGACCAGCAGGTGGACAACATTCTGCTGGATGGCGAGGGTCATGTGCTGGCCAGCCACCGCCTGAGCTGGAATATCCCGACGAGCGACAGCACCGACAGCAACCAGCGACTGACCATTCTGAACGACGAGACGCTGGCGCCTCTCTCGACGCTGACGGTCGACGCGTGGGCGACCCTGACAGCCGCTGCCTCGGGTCGCGCGCTGTTCAGTGTTCCCGGGGGTATGCTGATGGTGAACGTCGAAGACGCCGCTCTTCCTTTCGCTCAGGCTTACTTCCCGACGCTTGGCTGGCCGCAGGACACGACCGTAAGCGACAATCGCCTGATCTTCGCCGCAGGTCGCTACGGCATTTATGAGTTCAGCCTGGATGCCTTTAATCTGCTTCCGCCGATGTAATCCCGGGCAGCTGCGAAGAGTTTCGACCACATTCAGGGCACCTTCGGGTGCCATTTTTGTTTCGTGAATCTTCCCATGCGACAGCACTTCGGGAAACCATTCGATTGTCGCGCATCGTACAGGCCCTTACGAATCACCAGTCGGTAATGCGATAATCTTTCAGAAATTGTCCCCACACGTGCTCACCCGAATGAATGCCCGAGAAGATGGGGTCCACAATGCGGGCGGCGCCATCAACAACGTCGAGAGGCGGGTGAAAACGGTGTATTTCCCGCTTGAGTCTGGCGTGTTCGGCGGGGTCTTCGTCGGTGACCCAACCGGTATCGACGCTGTTCATGTGAATACCGTCGCGCACATAATCCATGGCCGCGGTGCGCGTCAGCATGTTCAGCGCGGCCTTGGCCATGTTGGTGTGTGGATGACGATCATTTTTCATGACACGATAAAACTGGCCTTCCATGGCCGAGACATTGACGATGTGTTTGTCGTGTGTGGGTACGCGCAGCATCAGGGGCTTGAGTCGCGCGTTGAGAATAAACGGCGCCACGGCGTTCACGAGCTGCACTTCCAGCAGCTCGACCGTGGGTACCTCGGAGAGTCGCAGTCGCCAGCTGTTTACGGTGCGTAAATCCACCTGTTGCTGGTCGGCGTCCAGGGCGCCTTCGGGGAAAAGGTGTGCTCCACGTTCGCGATCCTCAGCGAGCAGCTCGAGCTGCGACATCATGGCCGACGAGACGCGGCGTTCGCTGGACAGGGCGGTCACCTGAAAATCCGGAGCGCACTCGCCGGACAGCTCTGCCGCCCTGCGAAGCGGCGTGACAAGCACACGCTCGGCATCGGACAGCGAGGACGGGTCCAGCTCGGCGTCCATGAGGTGGTCGTAAAATCCGGCGGGGCGCCGGACCGTCTGACAGGCATTGTTGATAATAAAATCCAGCCGGTCGAGCGTGCCCAGCAGGTGTTGGCAGAATTGTTCGACGCTGGGCGTGTGGCGCAGGTCGATGCCGTAGATGTGCAGGCGGTCTTTCCACTCTTCGTAGTCGTGCTCCGCGGCGTAGCGACGCGCGGCGTCGTGCGGAAACCGGGTGGCTGCAATCACGCGGCAGCCGGAACGGAGCAGTAGAATAACGGCGTGATAGCCGATTTTTACGCGGGCGCCGGTAACGAGCGCGACACGTCCGTGCAGGTCCGCGTGGGGGTCGCGGCGCTCAAAATTAAAGTCGCCGCAGGTGGGGCACAGCTGGTCGTAAAAGTGATGGATTTGGGTGTAGGGAGCACGGCAGCAATAACAAAGACGTTCTTCGCTGACTTCACCGGGGCTGTGCAGGGTTTCGTCGCGAGGGTCGGGGGTTGTTTCACCCTGCGCGATTGGTTCGGTTGCGGCGGAGGGTTCGGGAGCGTAGTCAGCGAGCTGTGGCACGATGCCGTTGTGTATGGCGCGTCGGCGCGGGGTCAGGAAGATGGGGTTTTCGCGCAGTTTTCGGATGCCGGTCTGATTGAGCAGTGCTTCGTCGGCATCACGCTTTTGCGAGCGGTCGAGCTTGCCCTGTTCACGGGCGAGGGCTTTGCGCTCGTGTCGGTCGGGGCGCGAGAGCCTTCCGGCGGCGATCAGGAGTCGCTCCCGGGTCTGCGTGTCGACGTGAGCCAGCAGACCGCGGTCGTGCAGGCATTCTTCGAGGAGCTCGGTGGCCGCCTGAATACGCAGCGCCAGCGGGTCGGTGGTTCGGATGGGGCTTGACGAAGACATGGAGTTTCCAGGCGGCGATAGTCGGGCGCGGCGGGGGTTAGCGCGGCAAATGGACGAGCGCAATGCCCGGTAAAGCGGCGTGTCAGAAACGATCGGTCGTGTACCGCTCGCGCGAGTGGCCGCTCAAAGCGCACGCCCGTTGCCGCCACCCGGAAACATGGTTACAACGCTTGCGATGTTCGTTGGCCTCTTTGTTTTCGTACCTCGCACCGACTGTTTTCACCATGAACAAGACCCTGCTCGCCACCGCCGCCGGCTGGTTGGTCATCGCCGGCGCAGCGCTGCTTACAGCCTGCGGCAACGATGGCCGCGCCGCATGTACAACCGATCAGGACTGCTCGGGCTCCTCTGTGTGTACGGCAGGTGAATGCGTACCCCAGACGGTGACCCCGTGCAGTGAAACGCAGCCCTGCCC
>JAGWVZ010000136.1 GCA_018970625.1 Myxococcales bacterium
TGTCACGAGCGGGCAGCAGCGACGTTCAGCTTCAATTTCAATGGGATACCGATCTTGATCTCGCCTCCCAGAAGGTGCGGGAGCGCGTCGCGCTCATTGATTTTCCCGACGCAGCCGACCCACCGCTGATTCTTCGGTTTGACCCGACGCTGGATCCGATCATGCGCCTCGCGGTCAGCGGAGACATCCCGCTGCGTCAGCTGCGCCACTACGCCGAAGAAGAGCTGCAGCCTGCGCTCGAGAAGATCGATGGGGTCGCGCTGGTGCGGGTGCTGGGTGGCGAAGAAGAGGTGATCCGTGTGGCGATTGACGAAGGCCGGCTGCAGACCTTCGGGCTGGACATCAGCGCCGTCGGTGATCGGCTGACGGCCGAAAACGTCAATGTGGCCGGTGGCGTGCTGTACGACGGTGAAATTGAGTACCTCGTGCGCACACTCAACGAGTTTGAGTCGCTGGACGAGATGCGCGACCTCGTGCTGGCCATGCGAAACGGCGCGCCGATTCGGCTTCGTGACATCGGAACGGTGGAACGCACGGTCCGCGAGCGCACGGTGGTGACGCGAGCGAACGGAAACGAGAGCATCGAGCTCGCCATCTTCAAAGAGGCCGACGCGAACCTCGTCGAAGTGGCCGAGGCCGTGAAGGTTGCCCTGTACGGTCCCGGCATGGCGCCTGAAACGCCAGAGTCGGCCGGTTCAGAGGGCTCCGCTGGGCAGGGCGGCGGTGAGGCTGACCGGGTTACTTCGGGCTCTGGCGCGGCGGATGGATCGGCCGCTGCGGCGGAAGGCTCCAGTGCCAGCGAAGGCTCGGACGATTCCGGTGGGCAGGCAGGCGAGGGCAGACCCGGAGGCCCGGGTCGCACGCCCCCCATAGCGTCACTCGCACCTGACGGCGTGCAGATTCTGACGCTCACCGACCAGTCCACCTACATTCGCGCTGCGATCGCCGAGGTGGGCAATACCGCTTTCACAGGAGCCCTCTGGGCGATCCTGGTCCTGTTGCTCTTTCTTCGGAATGGGTACGCCACGGTGATCATTGCGCTGGCCATTCCGCTGTCGGTGATTGCGACGTTCGCGCCTCTGCGCATGATGGGCGTCTCGCTGAATATCATGTCGCTGGGCGGACTTGCGCTGGGCATCGGCATGTTGGTCGACAACGCGATCGTGGTGCTCGAATCCATTTTTCGGTGTCGTGAAGAGGGCGACGAACCACGTCGGGCGGCCATTCGGGGAACCGCCGAAGTGGGGGCTGCGGTAGTGGCTTCCACCATGACGACGGTCGCGGTTTTTGCGCCGATCGCCTTCGTCGATGGTGTGGCCGGACAAATGTTCGGTGACCTGGCGCTAACGGTCGTGCTCTCGTTGCTCGCGTCGCTTGTGCAGGCGTTGTTCGTTGTTCCGATGATGTCGGTGCTCCCTGTGCGCGTGCTGTCGGCGGGATCGATTTCGGGCAACCTGCGTTCGCGCGTGGTGGCCCCCTTGGGTTCGGTGGCGACGGCCGGTTCGGATGCAGCCGGTTTGCTGGCATGGTGGGCTCGTACGGGCGTCGCCGCGAAGCTCTCTCTGGGCCTGTTCTGGGTCGCCCTGTGGCCATTGCTGGTAGTGCGGGCCGTAATGGCCGCAGCCCTCGAGTTAACGTCCCGGCTGCTGTGGATACTGCTGCTGGTGCTCGCCTGGGCCGCTCATTACACGGGCATCGCCGCGGCTTTTCTGCTCCGCTGGAGCATCGGACTCGTTCTGGCGGCATTCGCCTGGGGGTTCAGGTACGTCGAGCGCGCCTATCGCTTTGTGCTCGCGCTATCGGTCCGCAATGGCTGGGCCATACTGCTTGCCTGTGGCGCACTCATCTGGGTGACGGTGCAAGTGGTGCCGCGTCTGGGCACACAGCTCATCCCGGAGCTGCATCAGGGCGAGTTCACCGCGATCCTTCGCTTGCCTGTGGGCACGCGGCTGGAACAGACAGTCGCTGTGGTGGCATCGCTTGAAGAGGAGCTGACTGCGAATCCGTCCATCGCACGGGTGGCCAGCTTTATTGGCCGTGACGAAGACAGCCTGGAGACCTCCGATCAGGGAGAGCACTACGCCGAGCTCACGATTCAGGTCGCGCCTTCTGACGATCTGATCCTCGCCGAAGAACAGGCCATGCAGGCGGTACGCGACGCAGCGGCGCGTGTCCCGGCGCTATCGAGCGAGCTCATTCGTCCGACGCTCTTCTCGGTCTCGGCTCCTGTTACGATCGAGGTGCGCGGGTATCGATTGCCGGCACTAAAAGCCACGGCTGACCGGATTGTAGAGCGTTTACAGGGCGTTGCAGGTGTTCGTGACGTGCGTTCCAGCATCGGGCGTGGCTTTCCTGAAGTGCGCATCTCGTTTGATCGCGAGCGTCTGGCCCTGTACGGTCTCGAGGTTCGGACCGTAGCCGAGGCCGTGCGCCGCAAAGTGCAGGGGCAGGCGGTCACCACCGTTCGCGAAGACGCTCGCAGCATTGACGTCGAGGTCGCCCTGCGCGTTCTGGATGTCTCTACCGTTGAGCAGCTCCGTTCGCTGCAGGTGGGACAGGTGACGGCCCCCGTGAACACCGCCGACGCGACCACCGCGGCTCTCTCCGGTATGGCAGCGAGTCCGTCGACCGCTCAGCCGGGCATCGTCACGCTCGGCGCGGTCGCTGACATCACCATCGCCGAGGGTCCGTCTGAGATTCGCCACCTGGACGGACAACGGGCGGCGGTCATTCAGGCGGGTACGTCGCTGCTTGACCTGGGGGCTGTCACCGAGTCGCTGCTGCTCATTATCGACGACATGCGCATCGAAAATGGACAGTCGATCATGCTGGCAGGGCAGACACATGAGATGGAGTCTGCGCGGAACAACCTGTTGTTCGCGCTCGCGCTGGCGATTTTCCTCGTGTACGTCGTGATGGCGTCCACGTTTGAGAGTCTTGTCGGTCCGCTGGTGATTCTGACGACCATCCCGCTGGCGTTGATCGGTGTGGTAGGTATTCTGAGCGCTACCCAGACACCTGTCTCGGTGGTCGCTGTCATCGGCGTCATCATTCTGGCCGGAATTGTCGTGAACAACGCCATCGTGCTGGTGGACAGTATTCTGCAGCATCGGCGTGACGGGCAGGAGCTCGAGCGTGCCATTGTGGAAGCCTGTACGATCCGTCTGCGACCGGTGTTGATCACGACGCTGACGACCGTGCTTGGCCTGCTACCCATGGCATTTGAGAGCGGTGAAGGCGGCGAGATTCGACAGCCGCTGGCGCTGGTGATCATGGCGGGTCTGACCTCGAGTACCCTGCTCACACTCTTTGTGATTCCGGTTGTGTATCGGTACGTTGGCGAAATAGCCGGCCCGCCGGCGCCGCTGCGTCTGGAGGAGTCGTGAGCCAGACCTCCAACCGCCGTCCTGTTCTGCCGACGATCGGTTGGCGCGAGTGGGTGACGCTGCCGCAGCTCGGCATTGGGTCGGTGAAGGCGAAGATCGATACGGGTGCTCGCTCGTCTGCGCTTCACGCGTTCGATATCGAGAAGTTTGTTCATGAAGGTCGCCCCATGGTGGCCTTCAGCGTGCATCCTGCACAGCGAGACAGTCAACGCGTGCTGAAAGTGCACGCCGAGCTGGTGGATGAGCGTGTGGTGACCAACTCGGGAGGTCAGGCTTCGGAGAGGCCCGTGATCATCACCGATGTGGCATGGCTGGGGGTCGCCTGGCCCATCGAACTCACGCTGGTTCGTCGCGACCTGATGGGTTTTCGTCTTCTGCTCGGTCGTCAGGCCGTGCGTCACCGTTTTGTTGTCGATCCAGGAGGTTCGTACCTCGGAGGTCGACCCGGCGCTCCCATGGTGCGTCCATGAAGAAAATTGGCATCCTGAGCCGCGGCTCCAACCTCTACTCCACCACCCGTATAGAGCAGGCGGCCCTCAAACGAGGCCACCGAGTGCGGGTGATCGATTATTCCCGGTGTGTTCTCACCGTCGGTCCCGAAGGTGCTCACGTGTTGTTTCAGGGTGACACGCTCGACTTCGACTACGTGATTCCTCGGGTGGGAGCGAGTCAGACCTATCTGGGTACCGCTGTCGTACGGCACTTTGAGGCCATGGGCGTGCGCTGCCTGAACGGTTCCGATGCCATCTGGAACTCGCGCGACAAACTGACCGCGATGCAGATCATGGCCCGCGCGGGCATTCCCATGCCCCGCACCAGCTTCGCTTCGCACCCGCGTGACACGTCACTCATGATTGATGGCGTGGGCGGGGCACCTGTGGTCGTAAAACTGACCGAGAGCACACAGGGTTCTGGTGTCATGCTGGCAGACACCCGACAGACCGCGGACTCCATGGTCAGCTCCATGCGAGCCGTGAACGCTCAGCTGGTGGTTCAGGAGTTTATTGCCGAGGCAAGGGGGGCTGACATACGCGCCTTTGTTATTGGAAATCAGGTGGTTGCAGCTATGGTCCGTCAGGCGGCAGATGGCGAGTTTCGCGCCAATCTACACCTTGGGGGCTGCGCCAGCCGCATTCGGCTCACCCGCGATGAGCGTGACATTGCCATTCGAGCAGCCCGTGCGACCGGCCTTCAGGTTGCAGGCGTCGATATTCTCCGCTCCTCGCGTGGACCGCTCGTGCTGGAGGTGAACTCCTCACCCGGCCTTGAAGGCATCGAAGATACCACGGGGGTAGACGTCGCCGAACGAATCATGGAATTCATTGAACGCGGTGAACTGGAGCCCTCGGACGATGTGGTCGGTGAGGGTACGCCGACGCCATCGGCTGCTTACTGAACCCTGTGAAGGCACGGCTGCATGTCATTTGTATCGCTGAAACCGCACGGTCTGGTGCTTGTGCTCACGCTGGTGGCCTGTTCACCTGCGCCCGTGCCCGGTGAAGGGTCTTCGCAAACCACTACCCAGGGTTCGCAAGCGCCATCGGCTGGCACCACCGCCGCCCTGCCTGCCGAGGAGGCATCGGCACCCACGCCGACGCAGGTAACACCCGGTCAGGACGCCCCGCAGGTGGCCGAGCTCGACCCCTCCACGATTCCGGGCGCGCGGGCTACCGGTCCCATCCGGCAGCGGCTGATGGTGTGGAACGATCGAGGTGCGACCCAGGCGGAGTTCGCCGAGATCTTCAGAGATGTACTGCGTAGTCCCAATCGCCGTGACATGGGCGCGATGCTCACTGAGTTTTCCCGCATGATGTCGGCGTGGCGAGTGGAGTGGTCACCAGAGCTGATGGCCGAGCTACAGTCGTTCGCGGCGCCCGGAAACGACGCGATTTGGGCCATGGTCGATGGCCGTTACGTCCCAGCGGCTGTCGAAGCGTTGCTGGACGTGGAAGACGATGCCGCGGTCATGCGACTGGCCACAGCCTATGCCGACTCGCCCGGCGCGCGCGCGCTGGAGGGTCCTCGGCGACTGGCCTCACAACGCATGGCCAACCCGGCGATGCTCGAGTTGATTGAACCGCCGAAATGTCCGGTCCTGCTCGACGAAGAGCTGCTTGGTGAGGGGCTGGTTCATGCGGTCATGCGCGGAACACACACCCTGCGCTGCGCCAACAGCAACGATCCACCGATTCGTATCACCTTACCGCCCGGTGGAACGACCCGACTGGCCGGCGATTTACTCCCCCCCTGAACGCGGCGCGCCTCATGCCAGTGCCTGGATTACAGCGCAGAATTGTGGAGAGGGCACAGGAGTTAGGCTTTATTTCGGTCGGTTTTACACCTGCTGGACCGCTCTCTGACGCGCCACACCTGGTTCGATGGCTTGAAAACGGGTTCGCAGGGGAAATGGACTACATGCATCGCCATCAGGCCTTGCGAACCGACTCTCGTGGTTTGTTAGCGGGCGCTCGCACCGTGATTGCGCTCGCGGCGGCCTACCCGTCCATGCGCGACGCACCCGGCTGGCCCGAGTCGGTCGCTCGTTATGCGCTGGGCGATGATTACCACGATGTTTTGCGCGGGCGGCTGAGGCTGCTGGCAGAGTTTGTACGGGCGGAGTCGGGAGCCGACGTACACGACCGCCCCGCCGTCGATTCAGCGCCGCTGCTGGAACGCAACGTCGCCGTGGACGCCGGTCTGGGCTGGCTTGGTAAAAGTTCCATGGTCATTCACCAACAGCGGGGTTCATGGACGCTGCTCGGCGAGCTTGTCGTCGATATCGACATCGAGCCCGACCACAGCCCGCACCCCGATCGTTGTGGTCGCTGCACTCGTTGCATCGATCAGTGCCCTACCGGGGCGATCGTTGGGCCGTATCAGGTCGATGCCCGAAAGTGTATCTCGTACCTGACCATTGAGCTGCGCGGTCCAATTCCACGAGGGCTTCGCAGGGCGGTGGGCAATCACCTGTTTGGCTGCGATATCTGTCAGTCGGTGTGCCCCTGGAACTCGCGGGCCGACAATGCCGTGATGCAGGAGCTGCAGGTTCGTCCCGAGGTCGCGAAAACGACGGCGATGTCTGTGCTTCGCATGTCGAAGGACGAGTTTTCCGAGGTCTTCCGAGGGTCTGCCATCAAGCGCACGAAGCGCCGAGGGCTGGGGCGAAACGCTGCTGTGGTGCTGGGGAACAGCGGTGACACGGACGTGGTGCCGTTGCTGATGCAGGTGCTCGCGACACACGACGAGCCGCTGGTGCGCGGTCACGCCGCGTGGGCGCTCGGCGTGCTCGATACGGGCTCTGCGCGCGCGGCTTTGCGACAGGCTTGCGCCCGCGAACAGGACTCCTACGTTGGCGAAGAGATTCGATTTGCACTCGAAGAACGGACGGCAGAGTGATTTCCACGGAGTCCCGAACCTACATTTCGCACGCTCAGATGGAGTTTCCGTACGTTGCGCGCCCATCCGAGGCTTCCGAGGTTCCGGTGGTTGTATCGTCACCTCACTCGGGTAGTCGCATCCCGGAGTCCACGCTGGCGAGCTATGCGCTGGACACGAGGGGATTATTACGGGACGGAGATTTGTATGTGGACGAGCTGTATCGTGATGCCGTTGAGGCTGGTGCCACCCTGATCAGCACGCCCTGGAGTCGCTTTCTGGTGGACCTGAATCGCATGGAGCACGATGTCGCCTCGAGTGGCGTCGAAGGCGCCGCAGACACGCAGGGCGATGGATTGTACGGGGAGCGCGGTGTCATCTGGTCTGTAACCACCCGCGGAGAGAGGATTTATCGAAAACCGCTTACCGTGGAAGAGTTTGAGGCTCGCATACGACAGTATTATCGCCCTTATCATGCGCTGTTGCGCTCCGAATTGAACCGGCTTCGGCAGAAGTTTGGTTTTGCTATTCTGCTGGATGCTCACAGCATGCCATCGCGCGCAACAAAACTCCACGCCGACCCCGGGCGTAAACGACCGGATATTATTCCGGGTGACCTGCACGGTCGCAGCTGTGCTGGGTCATTGAGCCAGCTGACACAACAGTTCTGGCAGGATTCGGGGTTTACCGTGGCGATGAATTATCCCTACGCGGGTGGAGCCATTACACGCCTGTACGGTGAGCCGGGAAATGGTATTCATGCGATTCAGCTCGAGTTGAATCGCCGGCTGTATATGAATGAATCCACCATGCAGAAAATTCCCGAATTTACCGCGATGCAAAACCGGTGCAGCGCGTTTGTTCAGCAGCTGACTCGCTGGACGCCATAAGGCTGGCGCGTGGATGCCCGCGAATAATTGTGCACACTGCAAAGACAGACTGCGCGCGTCGGGTTGCCGCGCGAGGTTTTATGTTTTCTGACGCGTAACCCCCGGGGCCGGGCATTCCCAGCTACCGTGATTCGGTGACGGGGCCTTGCTGACACTGCTGCACGCTGTCCTGAAGCTGCCGAACCTGCTGCTGCAGGGCCATTATTTGAGCCTGTTGTTCCTGCACGGCAGCCAGAATCATGGTGGAATAGGCGTAGGTGTCCACCTGACTGCGCTCGGAACGAATGGCTGCCGAGGGTTCGTGGTCTTCGATAATAAAGCCCAATCGTTGTGGGCCGGGGTTTTCAATATATTGCCAGGTGGCAATTCGAAACCCCAGAATTTCGTTGGCGAGACGTGCTCGCTCTTCTGGTGTGACGTAATGAATATTCGACTTGAACCCGGCGCGCGAAATGGGGCAGCCAAACTCCGTGCCGCGCGGATCAACGGTGGTGCAAATGTAGTGGCTATTGCAGTCGTTTACCGGGTCGCACTGCGTTGCTGGCTCAGCGCACGGCTGCCCTGGCGTCTGACCGTCGCAAGGCTCCAG